>DATJWI010000077.1:0-2065 GCA_035501375.1 Solirubrobacteraceae bacterium | reverse complement strand
CGTTGCCAGGAAGATGGCGGTGAGGATCTGCGGGCCGGCGATCATGACGAACGCTAGGGGTAAGACCGTCAATAGACCCGGCATGGTTGCTCCTCCTCTCGCGTGTTCTCGTGCCACCGGCCCCGCGATCTCGCGGGGCCGGTGGCACGGTCCTCGGGACTAGGCGACCGCGGTGGGTGTCGCCTTCGGCGCCTCGGCCTTCGCGTGCTCGACGCTGCCCTTGTCGACCTTGTGCGTCGAGATGCGGTCGGCCTTCGACAGCGCCTTCTCGGCCTCGGCGACCCACTCCTCCTCGAGCAGGACGACGATCCCCGAGCTTCCGACGGGAAGGTCGTTGGCGACCTCAGCCTTGATCTCCTTCTTCTCGTGATGCGAGACGAGCCCGCCCGTGCCGGCGCCGAGACCGGCGCCGACGGCGGTCGACGCGAGCAGCGCGGGCGGGAAGATCAGACCGACGAGGAAGCCGCCCGCGGCGCCCCAGCCGGTTGCCTTCCCGACCGTGTGGGCATCCTCCTTCACATGGATCTTGCCGTCGGCGTCGCGGCTGACGAGCACCAGTGCCTCAACAGTGATCACCTTCTGCTTCGCCAGATCCTGGATCACCTCCCAGTCCTCCTGGGCAGCATCCGGGTCGGCGTATGCAGCGACGTAGAGATCGACAGGCGTGTCGCCGTCGTGTGCCATGGTGTCTCCCTTCCTTCGTTGGTCGTGTCTAGAAGGCGCGCCTGCGCGCGCGCCGCCGTCCGCGCCTGCGCACGCCACACACCGAGACGGGCGAGAGCGGCCGCCCGAACGGGTCGATGAACAGCGTCACCGGGCCCGTCTTCGCCGGCACCGTTCCCTCGAGCACGTCGATCGAGTACGAGAGATCGCCGTCGCCGTCGAGGATCGGCTCCCTCAGCACGACGACTGCGTCGTCCGGCACGTCGGCGCCAGGCTCGAGAAACGCGAGCACCGCGTTCGGAGGGTCGGACTCGAAACTGTTGTCGCCGATCGCCCACAGGTCGACGAAATCGGCCGTCGCCATATGGCCGACGACCCGCTGGGGCCTGTCGGAGAAATAGAGCGTCGAGGGCGTGACCCCGAGCAACGTGAGGGCATCACCGTCTCTCTCGATGCCCTGCGCCGTCTGCACGAACATCGACTCCTCGGTCTCGAGCTGTTCGGCCAAGATCTCGGTCATCGTTCCATCTCCTAGTCGCTTGTTGCCAGTTCCAAAGTCGCTTGTTGCCAGTTCCAACCTACGGCGGGCAAGAGCGAGGCCGCATCGGCCGAAGTGGCCCAAAACGCAGGCGACGCCAGGAGTGTCGGCGCCTGGAACTTCAGCCTCTTTGGCCGAGGAGAGATCGGCCGAGGCACGCGTAGCGTTGACTCGCATGTCGACTTTCTCGATGACTGCGATCGCCTTCTGGCCTGGCGAGACGCAGGTCCTGATCGGTCTTGCAGCGACGCTTGCGGCCTCCTGTCTCGTGATGGGAGCCGCCACCGTGCGGGCTGTACGGCGGGGGGCGAACCTCACCGAGGTTGCGCGGCTCGTGCCGGACCTGGCGCGGCTCCTGATGCGTCTGTCGACTGACCGGACGATCCCTGTACGCGTGCGCGGCAGGATCTTCATCGCAATCGCCTACAACGTGCAGCCGATCAACCTGATCCCGGACTTCGTCCCGATCATCGGCCTCGCCGACAACGTCCTCGTCACACTGTGGGCGGTCCGAAGCACGGTTCGAGGCGTTGGGCACGAGGCGATCGGTCGCCATTGGACGGGGACTCCCGCGGGACTGGCGATGCTCCTCCGGTTCGCCGGATGCAACAAGTAGGAACCCGCGTCATCGTCGAGTGATCTCTTGATAGGCGGCCCTCGAGCTTGGGGTTCGAGTCCGGGTCTCGGCATGTGAAACGCTTTGCCACGGCGGCCTACCGCACCGGTCGGGACGTCGCAGACGGGTATGGCCGGCACGCGGGATCTCAGCTCGCTGCGGGGATCTCGTACCGCGTTCTGTTCTCGCTCGTCCCGCTGCTGGCACTGGTCGTTTCGGTGCACGGACTGGTCTTGCCGTCGGAGTTG
>DATJWI010000076.1:0-6038 GCA_035501375.1 Solirubrobacteraceae bacterium | reverse complement strand
ATCGAAGTGCTCGGCTTTCGGCAGGATCTGCTCGTCGGCGAACTGCCTGACCATCTCTGTGATCGCGCGCTGCTCTTCTGTCTTCTCGGTATACGGCTCGGCGGCTACGGCCATTCGCTCGCTCTCCAAAGGTCGCTCCGGTTTTCTGGGTCCCCGCAGAATACCTGGGCCGGGTGGGCCTGGGCCGGGTGGGCCGGCAGACTGAGGCGGGCCGGCTGACGGCCCGAGGCCGCGGCCGCCTGGCAGACTTCGGCCGCGATGTCGCCCGTCCGTCACGACCATCGAGCGCTGTGAACTTCGCCGGCGACGTGCTCGACAAGCTGCCGGCCGCCGGCCTGGCGCTCGTGGAGCTGGCCCGCGACGGCGAGCGGCGCGAGTGGACGTTCGGCGAAATCTCAGACCGCGTGGCCCGTTTCGCCGGCGCTCTGCGCGCGCGCGGGATCCACCGCGGCGACATCGTGATGACCCTGATCGGCAACCGACCGGAGTGGGCAATCGCGATGTGCGCCTGCTTTCGGATCGGCGTCGTCGCCCTGCCCTGCACCGAGCAGTTGCGGGCCAAGGACCTGCGCCTGCGCATCGACGTCGCCCGGCCGTCTCTGATCCTCGCCGACGAGCGCAACCGGGAGGAGCTCGCGACGGCAGAGCCCAGTTGCGAGGTCCTGCTCGTGCCCGACGACTCCCTGTTCGCCGCCGACCCGGCCCCGGCCGCCGATCTCAGCGCAGGCGACCCGTGCCTGATCACGTTCACGAGCGGCACCGCCGGCGAGCCGAAGGCGGTCCTGCACGCACAGCGTTACCTTCCTGGCCAACGCCTGCAAGCGACCCACTGGCTGGGAGCCAGGCCAGGCGAGCTGGTCTGGTGCACGGCCTCCTCCGGCTGGTCGAAGTCCGCCCGCAACGTGTTCGTCGCACCGTGGCTGTCCGGAGCCAGCGCCCTGATGCACGACGCCAGGTTCGACCCGGCCGGGCGTTTGGAGCTCATCGAGCGTGAGCGAGTGAACGTGCTGTGCATGGCGCCCACCGAGTACCGGGTCATAGCCGCCCGGACGACTCTGAGGCCCCTCCCCCATCTGCGCACGATGGTCGCCGCCGGCGAGGCCCTGAACCCTGAGGTCCTCGAAACCTGGCGCCAGGTGACCGGCCTCGCGATCAGGGACGGCTACGGCCAGACCGAGACCGGCCAGATGACGGGCATGGCCAGCGATCAGCCCGCCCGGCCGGGCTCGATGGGCCGGGCGCTTCCAGGCGTCTCGCTGTCGGTGACAGCCGACGCCAGCCCCAGCGAGGCGTCTGGCGACGACGGGCCGGTGGGCGGCCACGAGATCGACGCCGCCGGCGAGCTAGTGGCCGACCCGACGACCGTGCCGACCTTCTTCTTGGGCTACATCGGCGAGGACGCCATCCGCGGCGAGGACGGCGCCTGGCAGATCAGCGACCGCCGCGAGGCCGGTCCCTGGCGCACGGGCGACCGCGTGCGCGAAGACGACGACGGCTATCTCTGGTTCGAGGGGCGCGACGACGACGTGATCGTGTCGGCCGGGTACCGGATCGGGCCGTTCGAGGTCGAGTCCGCGCTCGTCTCCCATCCGGCCGTCGCCGAGGCGGCTGCTGTCGCGGCGCCCGACGTCGAGCGGGGTGCGGTAGTGCGCGCGGTCGTCGTGCTGCGCGACGGTCACGACCCGTCGCCCGGACTTGCCAGGGAGCTTCAGGACCATGTCAAGCGCGAGACCGCCCCCTACAAGTACCCGCGCATAGTCGACTTCGCGGACGAGCTGCCGAAGACCTCATCCGGCAAGGTCAAGCGCGCCCAGCTGCGGGCCGGCTGAGCCGTTCAGACCGCCACGATCGCGTCGATCTCGACCAGAGCCCCAAGCGGCAGACCGGCCACCTCGACGGTCACGCGCGCGGGCGGGTCGGCTTCGAAGAAGGACCCGTAGACCTCGTTGACCGTTGCGAACTGGGACAGGTCGGTTGTGTAGACGGTCAGCCTCAACGCCCGGTCCAGGGTCGTGCCAGCCGCGACGCAAACGACCTGCAAGTTCTCGAGACATCGGCGCGCCTGCTCGGCCGCGCTCTCCCCCGCCAGCCTGCCCGTCTCCGGGTCGATCGGGATCTGGCCCGAGCAGAACAACAGACCCCCGGCCTGCACCGCATGACTGTATGGGCCGACGGCAGCCGGGGCGTCGGGCGCAAAGACGGTGTCACGTTCGCCTGCGATCGGCGCACATTAGCGCGCCCGAAGCCTCCACCGATGCGTACGAGATGTCATGGGTACGCCCGAAACCTTCCCGATACGGACCAGGTCTCACCGGCGCGCCGAAGCCCTGCCGGCGAGATAGGCATCGCCGGCGCACCCGAGACCTCAATCGGTTAGATTCAATCTGTGCGACTATCGGTCAAGGGCTTCGTCGCCGCCGCGACAACGCTCTTGGCTGCATCGGCCTGGATCGGCACGGCCGGCGCGCGGGCCCAGATCGCGTGGGCGCCGTGTGGCGACTCAAACGACTACGCCTGCGGACACCTGACCGTCTCGCTCGATCCCGGCGGGACCGCGCCCGGCCAGATCACGCTCGCGCTGCGCCGCCACCGGGCGCCCGTCGGCGAAGCCCACGAAGCGGTTATCGCGCTGGCGGGCGGCCCGGGCCAGGCGGCGCTGCCGTTCAGCGAAGCCTTCGCGCACCTGCTTGGACCGATCCTGAACACGCGCGACCTGGTCGTCTTCGACCAGCGCGGTATCGGCCTTTCGCATCCTTTGTCGTGCCACCGCTTCGAAATCGGCGGAGACAGCCCCGTGGGACAGGAGATCTCGGAATGCGCAGGACAGATAGGCCCCGAACGGGCCTATTACACGACCGGACAGACCGTAGCCGACATCGAGGCGATCAGGCAGGCGAGCGGCTATCAGAAGCTCGTGCTGTACGGAACCTCCTACGGCACGAAGGTCGCCGAGCGCTACGCCCAGGCCTACCCCGAACACGTCTCCGGGCTCGTGCTCGACTCGGTAGTGCCCCCGAACGGCCCCGAACCGCTGGACCTGCCGACATTCAGGGCGATCCCGAGGGTGCTGCGTCAGCTGTGCGCCAAGCGCGCCTGCGCCCGGATCACCCGCGAACCGGTACGGGACCTGGACAGGCTCGTCAGGCACATGCACGGCCGTTCGCTGAGCGGTCGCTGGATCGACCAGAACGGCCACCCACACACGCTGCGCTTCTCGGCGAGCAACCTCCTGGGCGTCATGATCGCCGGCGATCTGGAACCGGTCTTGCGCGCCGAACTGCCGGCCGCGATGCGCTCAGCCGCCGACGGCGACACAGCCCCATTCGCGCGCCTGCTGGCGAACGCCGGCGAACGCGGCGAAGACGCCGAAGAAGAAAGCGCGGCGGAGAGCTTCGACACGCCCCTCTTTTTCGCGACCACCTGCGACGAGGAGCTGTTCCCCTGGAGTCAGGCAGCGGACCCGGCCAGGCGCCTGGCCGAAGCCAGAGCCCAGATCGGGGCGCTGGCGAACGGCGCGATCGCGCCGTTCGGCCCGGCCGAAGCACTGTCGATCAGCGACATGCCGGCGTGCGCTTTCTGGCCCCGCACGACGCCCGCTCCCGCACCCGAGCAGATGCCCTTCCCGAGCGTTCCCACGCTGATCCTGAGCGGCGCCGACGACCTGCGCACACCGACCGCGAACGCTCGCGAAGTGACCGCAGAGATCCCCGGCTCGCATCTGCTCGTCGTCCCCGAAGTCGGGCACTCCGTGCTCGGCACCGACCTCAGCGGCTGCTCGGCCAAGGCCTTGCAGGCCCTGTTCAAGCCGACGCCGATCGAGCCGTGCCGAGGCGGCCCGCAGCTTCTGAGCCTGCTCAAGCTCGCACCGCTCGCGCCCACCCAGATCGCCGACGTGCCCGTCGCGCACGACAGTCGCGGCCTGACGGGACGCACGCTCACGGCGGTCGGTCTCACGCTCGCGGACTTCGTGCGCCAGGAGACGATCCGCTTGCTGGCGCTCTTGGACTCCTCCGGCGAATCGCTCGGATCGAACTCCCTGCGCATCGGCGGACTGCGCGCCGGCTGGGCGCAGGCCCAGCGTGCTGCGCTCGTGCTGCACGACTACTCATACGTGCCCGGCGTGACCGTCTCCGGCAGGATCACGGCGACCGGCGAATTCGCGCTCGACGTCGGTGGCGCGGCAGCCGCACACGGGCGCTTGCGAATCGCCGACCACCGCCTGACGGGGGCGCTGGGAGGTCAACCCGTGCCCTCCTCGCCCGCGTCGGTATCGGCGACCAGCGCCGGTGGTGCCGCTACTCTCAGGGTCTATGCGCAGACCGGCCTCACGTTTGGCCCTGGCGGGTCTGCTGCCGGCGCTCGCGCTCTGGCCCGCCTCCTCGAGCGCCTCCCTTAGCCAACTTAGCCAGGTCTCCTGCCCCGGCGGCGCGCCCGCCGACTTTCAGTGCGCGAGCGTGACCGTGCCCCTGGCGCGCTCGGGTCCGCCCCAGGGCACGATCGAACTGAAAATGGAGCGCAAGCAGGCTGGCTTCGAACCCAGCCGAAGCGCCGTCGTAGCGCTCGCCGGCGGCCCCGGCCAGGCGGCGCTGCCCCTGGGCGAATTCGTAGCCAAGACGATGGCGCCGGCGCTCGGCCCGCGCGATTTGGTCGTCTTCGACCAGCGCGGCACCGGCGAATCGGACCCACTCAGCTGCCCGGCGTTCGCCAGCCCGGACGAAGCCGAACACGCCAAGTCGCTGGGCGCGCTGATCGGCAGCTGCGCGCTGCAGCTGGGCGCCGCGCGCGGCGCCTACACGACCCAGGAATCGGTCGCCGACATCGAGGCGATCAGGAAGGCCGGGGGCTACGAAAGGCTAGTGCTGTACGGCACCTCCTATGGCACGAAGGTAGCCCTGGCGTACGCCGAAAGATATCCCCAGTACGTCGAAGCCCTGGTGCTCGACTCGGTCGTGCCGAGCACCGGACCCGAACCGTTCTCGGTCGCGACCTTCCAGGCGATCCCGGAGGTCCTGAACGAGCTCTGCGCGCACAACGGCTGTGCCGGGGTCACATCGAGCCCGACTCTCGACCTCGCGCGACTTGTCTCGCAGCTGCGCAAGCACGCGCTCTCCGGCTCGGTCTACGACGGCTCCGGACATCGCCACACCATCCACATGGGTGAGACGAGCCTGCTCGGCATCCTGCAGGCAGGCGACCTGAACCCCGCCCTGCGAGCCCTGCTGCCGGCCGCCGTCGTCTCGGCGCTGCACCGCGACCCCGATCCGCTGTTGCGCCTGTACCTGCTTTCCGTTGGCTTGATCCCGAACTTGCCGAACCTGCCGACCGGACGCCCGACCGAAGGCGCCGAGGGCATCGACGAAGCGCTGTTCATCGACACCTCCTGCGAAGAGCTGCCTTTTCCGTGGCAGCGCTCGGCATCCGCGACGACCCGCACCTCCGAAGCGCTCGCCGCGCTGCACGCGGTGCCCGGCAGCGACTTCTACCCCTTCGACGCGTCCACCGCATACGCCGCCAGCCTCGTGCCGGCCTGCGCCGCCTGGCCGGACGCCTCGCCGCCGCCACCGCCCGAAAGCCCGCTGCCGAACGTGCCGACCTTGATCCTCTCGGGCGAGCAGGACCTGCGCACGCCGACCGCCTACGCGCGCGCGGTGGCCTCCCGGATCCCAGACGCGCAGGTCCTGCTCGCGCCATACACGGGCCACTCCGTCCTGGGCGCCGACTTCAGTGGCTGCGCCGCGCAAGCGGTCACCGCTTTCTTTGCCAACGCTCCGATCCAGCAGTGCTCGATCGCTCAGAACCCCTTCTCTCCGACGCCCGTCACACCAACCAAACTCGCCTACATCCATCCGCCTTCGGTGCTCGGCGGCAGGCCCGGGCAGACGTTGACCGCGGTGCTCGACACGATCCTCGACCTCGAGCGCCAGGTGATCGGCGCAACCCTGCAGGCCGATGCGCAGCTGCCGGCCGGCTCTAGCTTCGGCGGGCTACGCGGCGGCTATGCCCGCCTCGAGAACTCGTCAGTGGTCCTGCACGACTTC
>DATJWI010000075.1:0-6959 GCA_035501375.1 Solirubrobacteraceae bacterium | reverse complement strand
CGGGTTACCTCGAGCTCCTCCAGCAGCGACTCGCCGTCCTGCTCGGACTCGATCGGGGGAGCGTCTGCGATTGCTTGTGCGGGAATGGTGTCCTCCTTTGTTTGCGGCCCGCCCATCCGGACGAAGCCCATGTCAAAGCCTTGCGATTGCGCCTATGTCTACGTCTGCAGGTAGCGGTCCACGAGGTTGACCTCCTGCAGGCGGCGCAAGCCCTCGCGAATGTCCTTAGCCCTGATCTCCCCCACGCCATCGACCCCCTCCAGCTCGGCGTCGGTCGCCGCCAGGAGCTCATCCAGCCCTCCGAGCTCGCCGATCACCTGGCTGACGACGAGCTTCGGCAGCCTCGGGATGCGACCGAGCACGCGGTAACCGCGCGGGGCGACTGGATAGTCGAGGGTGTTCAGCTTGCGGTCATAGCCGAGCAGCTCGGCCAGGCGTCCGAAGTCGAGCAGATCCTGATGGGCCAGGCGCCCGATCTCCTCGAGCGCCGCCGCGAACGCCGCCTCGTCTGGGAAGCTCGCCAGATAGTCGCGCACGAGCGCCGCCTTCTCGGCGGCCGCGCCGACCATCGTCTCCTCGAGCTGCATCTCGATCAGGCGGCCCTCGGAGCCGAGCTCCACGATGTAGCGCTCTATCTCGACCGCCATCCTCGTCACCAGCTCCGAGCGCTGCAGGACCGTCAACACGTCGTGCAGGGTCGCGCCGCCCTCGAACTCCAGGGCCGTCAGTCGCGTCGAGACCTGATCCAGGCGGGTCCTGTACTTCTCGAGCGTGGCCAGCGCCTGGTTGGCCTTGGCCAGGACGACCGGGATGTCGGCGAGGATGTACTTGACACCGTCCACATAGACCGAGACGACCTCCCTGCGCTGGGAGATCGCGATCACCAGGGCGTCGGTCTGCTTGGACACGCGCTCTGCCGTGCGGTGCCTGGTCCCCGTCTCATGCGAAAGGATCGTCGGGTCTGGCATCAACTGGACGTTGGCCATCGCGATCTTGGTCGCGTTCGCGTTGAGGATGATCGCCCCGTCCATCTTCGCCACCTGGTAGAGGAACGCTGGCGAGTAGTCGATCTCGAGCTTGATCCCGCCCGAGTTCAGGAAGCTCAGCTCCTCGGGGTCGCCGATCACGATCAGCCCGCCGGTGCGTGCGTGCATGATGCTCTCGATGCCCTCTCGCAGGGCAGTGCCGGGCGCGATCATCTCCAACGCCCTCATCAGGCCCGGCTCCGGTCTGGCTATGTCAGTGTCGAGTTCTTCACCGGATCGTGGGGCCACAAAGGCTGATTCTACGCTAAACAGCCATTTTTCGACCCCTGGCCCCGCCGACCGGCCGTGGCCGCCGGACCCTCAGGCGGCGATCCGCTGGCGCCGGCCCGCCGCCTCCCTCGCCAGGGTAAGGGCAAGGGCCTCGCGCAGCGTGGCGGCCTCGCACGACCCAGGGCCACTCCCGGCGGGCGCAATCGTGTCCGCCAGCCCATGCTTGACGGCCTCTGCAAGGCGGCGCTCCGGGTGGCCTACCCAGCGCAGCTCGCCGGTCAGTCCCAGCTCGCCGAAGCACGCCCTGGTCGCGCTCTGAGCGCCGCCTGATAGACCGCTCGCGATCGCCACGCCGCGAGCGGCGCTCGCGACCGCCAGGGCAACGGCCAAATCGCATCCTGGCTCCTCCACACGTACGCCGCCGACCACATTCACAAAGACGTCGGCGCCCGCCGTCGAAACACCTCCGTGGCGGTGCAAGATCGCCAGGATCATGGCGAGGCGACTGCGGTCGAAGCCCGAGACGACGCGGCGCGGCTGCTCCAGCTCTGACTGGGAAACGAGCGCCTGGACCTCGACCAGCAGAGGACGTGAGCCCTCCATGGCCGCCAGGATCACGCTGCCGGGCGCGTGCGTGGCCTCGGCCAGAAAGCGGGCGGAGGCGTCGAGCACCTCGACCAGACCGCCCTGCCTCATCTCGAACAGCCCGGCCTCGTTGGTCGAGCCGAAGCGGTTCTTCAGGGCTCTCAACTCGCGGTAAGGGCGCTCGCGCTCACCCTCGAACTGCAAGACGCAGTCCACCAGGTGCTCGAGGACCCTGGGCCCGGCCAGGCCGCCGTCCTTGGTCACATGCCCTACCAGGACCACCGCGATCTGGTGTTCCTTGGCGACTTCCATGATTCTGCCGGTCACCTCCCGCACCTGTCCGACCGCCCCCGGAGAGCCGCCCTGCTCGGCGGACCGCAAGGTCTGCACCGAGTCGATCACGCATGCTCTTGGAGCATGCTCTACGAGGATGGCCAGCACCGCATCGAGGTCTGTCTCGGCGAGGATCGGCACCTCGAGGGCTGGGTTGGTGGGATGAGCGGGGTCAAAATCAAGGCGCTCGGCGCGCAGGCGGACCTGCTCGGCGGACTCCTCGCCGCTCACGTACAGGGTGCCGTGGCCCGATCCGGCGAGGTTGCCTAGCACCATGTTCGTGAGCGTCGACTTGCCGATACCCGGCGAGCCGCCCAACAGCACGAGCGAGCCCGGGACCAAGCCCCCTCCGAGCACTCTGTCGAGCTCGCCGATGCCCGTGCTCAGCCTGCCGGCCTCGACCGCCTGCACCTCACGCAGAGGACGCGGCCGGCGTGCCGGGAGGACGACGGGCGTGCGGCGGCCCGATCCCCCGCGCGCGTTCGCGCCGCCGCCGGGAACGAACTCGGGCGCAAGCGTTCCCCAGGCGCCGCAGCCGGGACAGCGGCCGAGCCATTGCGGGACCTGGTGTCCGCACTCCGAGCAGGCATGGTTGGTAGCTGAGCGAGACATCGCCGAGTCAGCCTACGCGCTACCGGGGACGGCTAATCCAGTCCGCGCCAGCCAGCCGTTGTCGAACGAATCTCCAAACAGGCTGCCTACGCGCGCGCGCGGCACAGCCCGACGAGAGGACTACTCCTTCTCGCCCTCCGTCGACTCCTCGTCGACGACGGCGAGTGGATCTCCGTCCTGCTCTCCGTCCTCGCCGCCGGCAAGACCGGCCGGTTCCGCGCCATCTTCGCCCGAGCCACCGTCATCCTCCGCCGCACCGGAGCCGGCCCCGGCCCCGACGGCCACCGGAGTCTTTTGGCGCTTGGGCTTGACGATCGAAAGGCGCACCTCGCCCTCCTCGCCCTCGCCGGCGGGCTTGACGACGACCGTAGCTCCCGGAACGAGCTCCTCGCGCAGCACGAAGTCGGCCAGCGGATCCTCGATATAGCGCTGGATCGCCCGCCGCAACGGCCTGGCGCCCATCGACGGGTCCCAGCCCTTCTCGACGAGCATCTCCTTGGCCGGGTCGGTCAGCTCCAACTGCAGCTCGCGTTCGGCCATCGACTCGCGGATCCTCAGCAGCAGCAGCTCGACGATCTGCTTGATCTCGTCTTTCTGGAGCTTATGGAAGACGATCACATCGTCGATCCGGTTCAGGAACTCGGGCCTGAAGACCTTCTTGAGCTCGCCCATGATCCGGTTCTTCATGTCGTCGTAGGTGATCCCGGTCTCGTCGTCGGAGACCGCGAACCCGAGCGGCGTGTTGCGCGCTATCTCCGAGGCCCCGATGTTCGAGGTCATGATCACGATCGCGTGCCTGAAGTCGACCGTCCGTCCCTGGGCGTCGGTCAGCCTGCCGTCCTCGAGTATCTGCAAGAGGATGTTGAAGACGTCCGGGTGCGCCTTCTCGATCTCGTCGAGCAGGAGCACGGAGTAGGGCTTGCGACGCACGGCCTCGGTCAGCTGTCCGCCCTCGTCGTAGCCGATGTAGCCGGGCGGCGAGCCGACCAGCCTCGAGACGGCGTGCTTCTCCATGTACTCGGACATGTCGATCCTGATCATCGCGTCGTCGTCGCCGAACAGGAACTCGGCCAGGGTCCGCGCCAGCTCGGTCTTGCCCACGCCCGAGGGCCCCAGGAAGATGAACGAGCCGGTCGGACGCTTCGGGTCCTTCAGGCCCGCGCGCGAGCGCCTGATCGCCTTGGAGATCACTTCGATCGCGGGGTGCTGGCCGATCACGCGCTTGTGGAGTTCCTCCTCCATCCGCATCAGCTTTTTGGTCTCGGCCTCGGTCAGCTTGAAGACGGGGATGCCGGTCCACATCGAGACGATGTCGGCGATCTCCTCCTCGCCGATCGACGGACGCTCGCCGGACTCGCCGGCTTCCCACTCTTCCTCGAGCTCGCGTTTCTTGTTGGTCAGCTTGCGCTCCTTGTCGCGCAGGGCAGCCGCCTTCTCGAACTCCTGGGCCTCGATCGCGGCCTCCTTCTCGCGCCGCGTGGTCTCGACCTCGGACTCGAGCTCGCGGTTGGCCGGCGGCGAGGTCATCGACTTGATCCGCATGCGCGAAGCGGCCTCGTCGATCAGGTCGATCGCCTTGTCCGGCAGGAAGCGGTCGGAGATGTAACGGCTGGCCAGTTCGCCGGCGGCGCGCAGAGCCTCGTCGGTGATCTGGACCTTGTGGTGCTGCTCGTAGCGGTCGCGCAGGCCCTTCAAGATCTCGACGGTCTGGTCGATCGTCGGCTCCTCGACCCTGATCTGCTGAAAGCGCCGCTCCAGCGCGGAGTCGCGCTCCAGGTACTTGCGGTACTCGTCGCGGGTCGTCGCCCCGATCGTTTGCAGCTCGCCGCGCGCCAAGGCCGGCTTGAGGATCGAGGCGGCGTCGATCGCCCCCTCGGCCGCGCCCGCGCCGACGAGATTGTGGAGCTCGTCGATGAACAGGATGATGTCGCCGCGCTGGGTGATCTCCTTCATGACCTTCTTCAAGCGCTCCTCGAACTCGCCTCTGTACTTCGATCCGGCCACCAGCGCCGCCAAATCGAGCGTGTAGATCTGCTTGTTCTTGAGCAGCTCGGGCACGTCCGCGGCAGTAATGCGCTGCGCCAGGCCCTCGACGACGGCGGTCTTGCCGACGCCCGGCTCCCCGATCAGGACGGGGTTGTTCTTGGTGCGCCTCGAAAGGATCTGCATGATCCGCTCGATCTCGGTCTCGCGTCCGACGCACGGGTCGAGCTTGCCTTCGGCGGCGAGCTTGGTCAAATTGCGCCCGAACTGGTCAAGCAGCTTCGAAGACTTCTTGCCCTCCGACGGCCCCGAGCCCGAGCCCGCCCCGGCTCCCGCTGCCTGCTGGCGGCGCCCGCCCGGACCGGAGAGCATCCTGATGACCTCGTTGCGGATCTTCTCGGAGTCGGCGTCGAAATCGAGCAGGATCCTGGCGGCGACGCCCTCGTTCTCGCGCACCAATCCCAACAGGATGTGCTCGGTGCCGATGTAGTTGTGACCGAGACTGAGCGCCTCGCGGAGCGCCAGCTCCAATACCTTCTTGGCCCGCGGCGTGAACGGGATCTGCCCGGACGTGACCTCCTCGCCGGAGCCGACGATGCGCACCACCTGGGCACGTACACGCTCGACGGTGATGTCCAGTGACTCGAGGACCCGCGCCGCCAAGCCCTCCTCCTCGCGCAGCAACCCGAGCAGGATGTGCTCGGTGCCGATGTAGTTGTGCTTGAGCGTGCGCGCCTCCTCCTGCGCAAGAACGACCACCTGTCGGGCCCGTTCTGTGAATCGCTCGAACATGGTGTTGATCCTTCCTGCGAGGACGTCGCCTCAAGCGCTATGTCGGTGAATCGACCTTGCGAGCAGTCTACCAACCGGTTCCCCGGCCTCCCGCCGGTCAAGTCCGCGGCGCCGGCCAGGTTCGCGGCGCCGGGTCAAGTCCACAGCGCCGGATCGAGTCCGCGATGCCGGCCAGGTCCACAGCCCTTGATCAAGTCCGCAGCGCCGGGAACAGGACGACCTCGCGGATCGACTCGCGGCCCGTCAGGAGCATGACCAGCCGGTCGACCCCCACGCCGACCCCGCCGGCGGGCGGCATGCCCTGCTCGAGCGCCTCCACGAACGCCTCGTCGTAGGGCTGGGACTCCCCATCGCCGGCCTTGGCGAGACGGCGCTGGGCCTCGAAGCGCTCACGCTGGACGTCGGGGTCGGTCAGCTCCGAGAAGGCGTTGGCGATCTCGATCCCTCCGGCAAAGGCCTCCCAGCGCTCGACCAGGCCCTCGGTCGAGCGGTGCGCGCGCGCGAAGGGCGACAGCTCGACTGGATAGTCGAACACGAACGTCGGCTGCTTCAAGGTGGGCTCGACGTGCTTTGAAAGGAGGTCGTCGGCCATCTGGGCCCAGGCGGCCCCTTCGGTCTCGATCTGAAGGCCGCGCTCGGAGATCGCGCCCGCCAGCGCCGCGTCCGAGCGCAGAGCCAGGACGTCGATCCCGGTAGCCTCGGAGATCGCCTCAGCGAAGCCGACCCGACGCCAGGGCGAGGCGAAGTCGAACTCACCCTCGTATCCGACGGCTGCGGCAGCCGCACTGACGAGCGCTTCCAGACGGCCCGCGGCGGCGTCATAGTCGGCGTAGGCCTCGTAGAACTCGACCATCGTGAACTCTGGGTTGTGCTTGGTCGAGACACCCTCGTTGCGGAAGTCCTTGCCCAGCTCATAAACCCGCTCCAGGCCCCCGACGAGCAGGCGCTTGAGGTAGAGCTCGGTCGCGATCCGCAGGTACAGGTCACGGTCCAGCTCGTTGTGGTGGGTCGTGAACGGCCGCGCCAACGCCCCGCCGTAGAGGGGCTGCAGGACCGGTGTCTCGACCTCGACGAAACCTTCACCGTCGAGGTAGGACCGGATCGCCGCGACGATCTTGGCGCGATCGACGAACAGCCGGCGGACGTCCTCGTTGGCGATCAAATCGAGCTCTCGCCGGCGGTGCCTGGTCTCGAGGTCGGTCAGGCCGTGGTGCTTGTCCGGCGGTGGCCGTAGCGCCTTGCCGAGGATCAGAAAGGAGTCGACACGCAGCGACAGCTCGCCGCGGCGGCTACGCAAAGGCGCGCCGTCGACGCCGATCAGGTCGCCCAGGTCAAGCGATGTCAGCCGCTCGTAGGCAATCTCGCCGAGCACGTCCGCACGCGCGTGCAACTGGATCC
>DATJWI010000074.1:0-3475 GCA_035501375.1 Solirubrobacteraceae bacterium | reverse complement strand
ACCCACATCCTGTTGCACCAGATGGCGGCCTTCAACTCGCCTGTCTGGTTCAACGTCGGCTTCGAGTCCTCGCCTCAGTGCTCGGCCTGCTTCATCCTCTCCGTGCAAGACACGATGGAGTCGATCCTCGACTGGAACACCAAGGAGGGAATGATCTTCAGGGGCGGCTCGGGCTCGGGCATCAACCTGTCGAACATCAGGGGCTCGATGGAGCACCTCGCCAAGGGCGGCACCGCGTCGGGTCCCGTCTCGTTCATGCGGGGCGCCGACTCCTGGGCGGGCACGATCAAGTCCGGTGGCAAGACCAGGCGCGCGGCCAAGATGGTCGTGCTCGACGTCGACCACCCGGACATCAGAGAGTTCATCTGGTGCAAGGCCAAAGAGGAGGACAAGGCCCAGGCGCTGCGCGACGCGGGCTTCGACATGTCGATCGACGGCGACGGCTTCAAGTCGATCCAGTACCAGAACGCCAACAACTCGGTAAGGGTCACCGACGAGTTCATGCAGGCGGTCGAAGAGGACCGCGACTGGCGCCTGATCGCCCGCACGAGCGGCGAGCCGGTGGGTGAGCCGGTGCGCGCCCGCGAGCTGATGCGCGAGATCGCCGAGGCCGCCTGGCGCTGCGCGGACCCGGGCTTTCAATACGACACGACGATCAACCGCTGGCATACCTGCCCGAACAGTGGACGCATCAACGCGTCGAACCCGTGCTCGGAGTACATGCACGTCGATGACTCGGCGTGCAACCTGGCCTCTTTGAACCTGATGAAGTTCAGGCGCGAGGACGGCACGCTCGACGTCGAGTCTTTCGAGCACACCGTCGACGTGATGCTCTTGGCGCAGGAGATCGTCGTCTCGCCGTCCAGCTATCCGACCGAGGAAATCGCCGCCAACGCCAGGGCCTTCAGGCAGCTCGGCCTCGGCTACGCCAACCTCGGCGCCTATCTGATGAGCAACGGCATGCCCTACGACTCGACCGCCGGACGGGGCACGGCTGCCGCGATCACCGCGCTGATGACCGGCCGCGCCTACCGCGAGTCCGCCCTCGTCGCCGGCGCGCTCGGCCCCTACGAGCGCTACGCCGAGAACAGGGCCGAGCACAACCACGTGATGGAGATGCACCGCGACGCCGCCGAGGCGATCGACGACGAGGCCTGCCCCGACGCCGAGCTGCTCGCGGCCGCCAGGCGCTCGTGGAATGAAGCGGTCGAACTGGGCGAGCTGGGCGGGTATCGCAATGCACAGGCGACGGTGCTCGCGCCGACGGGGACGATCAGCTTCCTGATGGACTGCGACACGACCGGCGTCGAGCCCGACTTCTCGCTCGTCAAGTTCAAGGAGCTGGTCGGCGGCGGCCAGATGACGATCGTCAACAAAACCGTGCCGCTGGCCCTGCAGACATTGGGATATACAGAGCAGCAGGTCGAGCAGATCGAGGCCTATCTCGCAGAGCACGGCACGATCGTCGGCGCGCCGGGCCTCGCCGAGGAGCACCTGCCCGTGTTCGACGTAGCGGTCGGCGAGCGGGCCATCTCGCACATGGGCCACATCGAGATGATGGGCGCGGTGCAGCCGTTCATCTCGGGCGCCATCTCGAAGACCGTGAACCTGCCCCAGGACTCGACGGTCGAGGACATCGCCGACGCCTACACCCAGGCCTGGCGTTTGGGTATCAAGGCCCTGGCGATCTACAGGGACGGCTCCAAGACAGCCCAGGCGCTGCGGACCGACGCGCAGCAGGGCGAGCAGGCCGAGAAGATCGACGTGGACGCAGCCGTCGCCAAGGCGCTCGCCGAGGCCGGCCCCAGGCGCAAGCGGATGCCGAGGGAGCGCCAGTCGATCACCCACAAGTTCTCGATCGGCGGCCACGAGGGCTACATCACGGCAGGCATGTACGAGGACGGCACGGTCGGCGAGATCTTCTTGACCGACATCGGCAAGGAGGGCTCGACGCTGCGGGGCATGATGAACTCGTTCGCGACCGCGATCTCGATCGCCTTGCAGTACGGCGTGCCCCTCGAGACCTTGGTCCAGAAGTTCAGCTACATGCGGTTCGAGCCCGAGGGCATCACCGGCAACCCGGAGATCCCGTTCGCGAAGTCGATGCCCGACTACATCATGAGGTGGCTGGCCTCGCGCTTCCTGGACGTCGACGCCCAGGAGGAACTCGGCATCCTCACGCCCGAGGTCAGGGCCCGCAAAGCCGCCCAGGACGCGGCGTCCTCAGCGCTCAGCTCGGACACCGCGGGCCCGACCAACGGCGGGAGTTCCGTGGCCGATCCGGGAATCGAGGTCGAGCCCGCTGCCGCTGCCCTGACCGACACCCCGCCCGTCGTCCCCGCCCGCATGCAGGGCCTGGACCTGGGCCCGGCATGCGGCCAGTGCGGCGGCATGATGCAGCGCACAGGCTCTTGCTACACGTGCAGTAGCTGTGGAAACAACACGGGCTGCGGATGAGGCGCGATAGCCGGCGCTGGCCGAAACGGGGATTCGCGCCGAAGGCGCGTGTCTCCCGGCTTCGGTCTTCGTCCTCGGTCGCTCGCGTGCGAAGCACGCCACGCTCCCTGCGTTCTTGACCTGCTTGGCTCTCGCGCCTCATCGAACTGATCAGGCCGAGTAGGAAACCGGCGGCGGCGGGTCCGAGCGGATCGAGGAAAGCTCGGAGAGCAGGGCTTCGGGCGAGGTCCCGCCGAGGACGCGCAGGCGGGGCAGGCGGTAGGGGTCGCTCGTGGGGCTTGCCCAGCCCGGGACGACTGTCGTCGAGCCAGCGTAGCCGGCGGCCTTGACGGCCGCTACGACCGTTGGGTTGTAGTGGCCGGACGGGTAACAGAACCAGTCGACGGGGACGTGGTAACGCGCCTGGATTGTCTTCCTGGCGCCGGCGACCTGGTAGGAGAGCTGGGCCGGGTCGAGCGTGATCAGGTCGGCGTGGCTGAAACCCTGAGTGTCCAGCTCCCAGCCGGCCGACACGAAGCCCTGGACCTGGGCTTCTGAGAGGCCGCCCTGGGATGGCGGCAGGCCGGTCAGCTGCAGGTTCTCGTCGCCGACCCAGCCGAGTCTGCGCAGCACGGGCAGGGCGTTGGTGTACTGGGACTGATAGCCGTTGTCGAAGCTGACGACGATCGGTTTGCCGGCTGGCAGCTTGGCGCCGTGCCGCCAGTAGGCCGACAGCTGGTCGAGCGTGACGGCGTGGTAGCCGGCGCCCGCGAGCGCCTTCATCTGGCCTTCGAATTCTTCGGTCGTCACATACAGCCCCGGGAACGGCGCGCCGGGCGGCGGCGGATTGATGACGTGGTACATCAGGATCGGCGCCGTTCCGGTGCCCGGCGTGCCGGTCGCGGGTCCGAGCGCGGCGGCCGTCGATCGGGAGGAGCCCGTGCCGAGGCCAGTCGCTCCTGACGCGCCACCAGAGCCCCTCAGACCAGCCGTGCCGCCCACGCCCGCGCGCGCGCCGCCGGAGCGTACGGACGCCGAA
>DATJWI010000073.1:0-2711 GCA_035501375.1 Solirubrobacteraceae bacterium | reverse complement strand
GCGGACGCGGTGACGATGGACAAGATCGTGGCGCTGTGCAAGCGCCGCGGCTTCGTGTTCCCGTCGTCGGAGATCTACGGCGGCGTGGGCTCGACCTACGACTACGGCCATTACGGCGTCCTGCTCAAGAACAACGTCAAGAACGCGTGGTGGCGGGCGATGCTCCAGGAGCGCGAGGACATCGTCGCGATCGACTCGGCGATCCTGCAGCACCCGCGAGTCTGGGAGGCCAGCGGACACCTGGCCGGCTTCACCGATCCGCTCGTGGACTGCAAGACGTGCGGCCAGCGCTTCAGGGCCGATCACCTCGACGACCTTCAGTGCGGGCGCAAACCGTCAAAGCACCCCGGCGAGGCGCCTGAGTGCGAGCTGACCGACGCCCGGGAGTTCAACCTGATGTTCGAGACGACGGTCGGGCCCGTCAAGGAGTCCGGAGCGGTCGCCTACCTGAGGCCGGAGACCGCCCAGGGGATCTTCATCAACTTCAAGAACGTCCTTCAGTTTTCGCGCAAGAAGCCGCCGTTCGGGATCGCCCAGGTCGGCAAGTCCTTCCGCAACGAGATCACCCCCGGCAACTTCATCTTCAGGACCAGGGAGTTCGAGCAGATGGAGATGGAGTTCTTCGTGCCCCCCGCCGAGGCCGGCCAGTGGTTCCAACACTGGCTCACCGAGCGCGAGCGCTGGTATGTAGAGCTTGGCCTGCGCCCCGACCATCTGCGCCTGCGCGCACACGACCAGGACGAGCTCTCCCATTACTCGTCAGGCACAAGCGACGTCGAGTACCTGTTCCCCATCGGCTGGTCAGAGCTCGAGGGAATCGCCAACCGCGGTGACTTCGACCTGACCCAGCACGCCGAGTTCTCGGGCCAGAAGCTCGAGTACTTCGACCAGGCCACCGGCGAGCGCTACGTGCCGCACGTGATCGAGCCGGCGGCCGGCGCGGATAGGGCGACCCTGGCCTTCCTGGTCGACGCCTACGACGAGGAAGAGGTCTCGCGCGAAGGCTCGGGCGCCGGCGAGACGAGGACCGTCCTGAGGCTGCACCCGCGGCTCGCGCCGATCAAGGCGGCGGTCCTGCCGCTCGTCGGCAAAGACGGCCAGCCCGAGCTGGCCAGGGAGGTCTACGAAGCGGTCCGCGAACGGGTCCAGGCCGAGTTCGACTCCGGTGGCGCGATCGGCCGCAGATACCGCAGACAGGATGAGATCGGCACGCCGTACTGCATCACGATCGACCACCAGAGCCTCGACGACCACACGGTGACGGTGCGCGAGCGCGACTCACTGACGCAGGAACGCCTGCCGATCGCGGGCCTCGCAGAGGAGATCGAGCGCCGTGTCGGGCAGCCCTGGACGACGCCCAAGCTATAAACCCGGTCCGCCAAGGCATCAACTAGCCAGTAGGAGAGACATGGATTTCGAACTGACCGACGAGCAGAGGCTGATCAAAGAGACAGCACGCGAGTTCACCGACCGCGAGATCATCGTGCAGTCGCGAGAAAACGCCCGCAACCACCACTTCGACCTGGATATGGTCAAGAAGGTCGCCGAGCAGGGCTATCTCGGCGCGATCGTCCCCCAGGAGTACGGCGGAGCAGGTCTCGACTACTTCAGCTACGGCTTGGTCGTCGAGGAGATCGGCCGCGGCGACTCCGCGATTCGCACCGTCATATCGGTCCAGACCTCGCTCGTGTGCTCTGGAATCGTCAAGTTCGCGACCGAGCAGCAGAAGCACAAGTACCTGCCCAAGCTGTGCTCCGGCGAGTGGCTCGGGTGCTTCGGCCTGACCGAGCCCGACACCGGCTCAGACGCCGCCAACCAGAAGACCCGCGCCCAAAAGACCGACTCGGGCTGGGTCATCAACGGATCGAAGATGTGGATCTCTATGGGCAACCACGCGAAGGTGGCGATGATCTTCGCCCAGACCGACCCGGCGCTCGGCCACAAGGGCATCGCGTGCTTCCTCGTCGACACCGACCAGCCCGGATACAAAGCGCAGACGATCGAGCACAAGATGGGTCTGCACGCCTCCGACACCGCCTCGATCGCGCTCGAAGACGTCGAGGTCTCCGACGAGGACATGCTCGGAGAGGTCGGCGACGGCTTCAAAATCGCGATGTCGAACCTCGACTCCGGGCGCTACTCGGTCGCATCCGGCTGCGTCGGCATCTGCCAGGGCTGCGTCGAGGAGTCGGTCAAATACGCCTCCGAGCGCGAGCAGTTCGGCAAGCCGATCGCCTCCTTCCAGCTGGTCCAGGCGATGATCGCCGACATGGTCCTCAAGACCGACGCCTCGCGGATGCTCGTCTGGCGCGCCGGCTTCCTGAAGGACCAGGGCAAGCCCAACACGCTCGAGACCTCTATCGCCAAGCTCCACGCCACCGAGTCCTCGCTCGAATGCGCGAACATGGCGATCCAGGTGCACGGCGGCGCGGGCTACGTCGACGATCATCCGGTCGAGCGCTACTTCCGCGACGCGCGCGTGACCACGCTGTACGAGGGCACGAGTCAGATTCAGAAACTGATCATCGGGCGCGGCATGACCGGAATCAACGCGCTCGTGCCCAGCTGATGAGCGCACCCGCGCCGGCGCAAACGATCGGCGTGGTCGGCGCCGGCACGATGGGCGCGGGCATCGCCCAACTCGCCGCGCGCTCGGGCGCGCGCGCGCTGCTGCACGACCCGATCGCCGACGCGCTGGCCCGCGGCGCCCA
>DATJWI010000072.1:0-6328 GCA_035501375.1 Solirubrobacteraceae bacterium | reverse complement strand
GGCGGTCTGCCACGACGGCGCCTCGCGGGCGCTTGCCGGGACGTCGCAGTCCTCGCCGACCGCGGAGGCTCCCGACCTGAAGGCGACAGCGGACGCGGCGCTTACAGACGCGCTTGCCTCGGCGGCCGGCCCGCGCGCGCGCGTAGGACCGGTCTTGAGCGTCGACTTGTTCTATGACGACATCCCCGAAACGTCTGCCCCCCGCGCGCGCGGGACCGCCGCCCGCGGGCGCGTAGCCGCCGAACGCGGGCGCGTAGCCGCCGAAACCGGCCCGGCGATGCTCGTTGGAGAATCGGCGCTCGCGGTCGAGATGGAGGCCGCGACCCTGTTCGCCGTCGGCGCCAGGGCCGGCATTCCCGTGGCGTGCGTGCTCGCGGTCTCCGACGTATTCGACGATGCGGGCGCTCGCACCCGGATCGACGACGAGTCCTTGCTGAGCGCTGCCGAAGCGATGGGCGCCGCCGCGGTCGCCGCGCTGCGCTGAGCGGACCCCAGAGAGAGCGCTCGATGACGACGCGCGCTGCGGCCGGCGACCCGGCTGCGACGGGCCGGGCCCACCGTCGGAGATACTCGTGGGCATGACCGTAGCGCCACGACGCCGATCGAAGGTAGCGCCTGGCCTGGTCCTGGCGGTCGCGGCCAGCCTTGCCTTCCCGGGCCCGTCCCTGGCCGGACGCTCGGTCTCTGAAGCCGGCTCGAAAGACGTGGCGGCGACGCGTGCCTACATCGACGCCGACTTGGCGCTGGTGGACAGTGCCAAGGCGAACCTGAAGACCAGCGAAAGGGCGCTGAGACGACTGCAGCGCCAGATCGACGGAGAATGCGCGGGCGCGGCAATCGGGTCGCCGCAGAATCGGGAATCCGAACAGCTCAGCAACGAGCTGATCGGCGCGATCGCCATAGCCGCGATCCAGCCCGACAGGAACGCGGTCACCGGGTTCGCGCACGCAGTTCAGGGTCTACGTTGGAGCAACGGCGAGCTGACCCGGAAGGTGGCCGGGTACGCCGCCAAGCTGACCATGCTTGCGCGCCTGGCCGCGCCCGATTTCTGTGGAGATGTGCGAGCGTGGACGGCGGACGGCTTCCGGATGCTGCCCCCGAACAGCGTCAGCTTCAACGCGCGTTACGAACGCGTCGAAGTGGCCGTCGGCGAGGTCCCCGCCAAGCTGCTGGCGCCCTCCGAGCGACCGGCTGAGCGGCCCCTGCTCGCCCGCGTCGACCGCCTCGAAGGAGAGCTTGCCGAAGCCGAAGCGAACGCCGTATACGTCTGGGGCCACATCATGGGCTCGCTGGCGTTGAACCGCTAAAGGGCGGTCAGCTCTTGGGGCGGCCTGCCGGCCCACGCTTCGCGGCGCGGGCGGCGCCCGGCTTGGCGGCCCGTCTTGGAGCGCGCGCCTTCGGGGTCTCGCCGAGCCGGCTCGTGATCGTTCCGAGCTGCTCCTCGATCTTCGACAGGCGCTCGCCTACCTGGCTGGAGTCCAGGCCGCGCGCGGCCAGGGCCCGATCGAGGCGCTGGACCCCGTCCTCGATGCCCTCCAGCCGCTGCGAGACCGACCGCAGGCGCCGCGTGAGCCGTTCGATGTCAGCGGCCGACGGGATGTTGAGCGCGCCCATGGCCAGCTCCTGGGCCTGGGCCGCCTTCTCGCGCGCGTCGAAAGCCCGGCCGATCGTTCCCGTCAAGAGCGGGTTGTCGAGCAGGTCGGACAGCGCCCTGCCGAGGTGATCTTCGCCGGCGCCCGTCAAACGTTCGCGCAGGTTCTTGACGGCCGTGCTTGCGTCGGGCATGTGCGAGCACTCTACCCAAAGATCCAGCCCAAGCAAGTACCGTGCAGCCGTGTCCGAACGCCGCCCGGAGCACATCTTCCTGTTCATGCAGGCCGAGCTGCCGTGGGAGCTGGGCCCGCCCGACGGACGCTACCTGCTGCGCTCGGCGGCGAACGGCAAGCCAGAACGGGTGATCGTGCTGACGACGCTCGGCGCTAGGCAGGCCGGGAGCAGTCAGGGGAGATTGAGGCGCACCGGCAGGCGACGCCGCGAGATCCCGCCCGAGCCCGAACCCGAGCCGGTCGCGACGACCCGCGCGACGATCGTCGACGCCGTGCCGGTGGCGGTCGAGCGCCAGGCGCGAGCCTGGCTGTCGGACGTCGACCCCGAGCGCGACGTGCCCGTGGCGTTCGCGGCGCTCAACCGACTCCTGCATGCGCGGAGGATCGCCGCCGCCGATCCCTACCTGCGAGAGGTCTCCCCCAGCCAGGCCCTGACGATCAGGGCCGGCTTCGGCGATGGCGAGCAGGTGGCCGACGGGGAATGGGTGCACGCTGTCGAGCTGCCCTGGAGCAGGGTCGAGGTCAAGCTGAGGCGTCGCGGCGCGGCGCTGCGTCCCGACGAGCGCCTGGCGCGTCTGCTGGCCGTGCGCGAACAGCCGTTGGTATGCGAGGAGCTGGCCCTGCGCGCTCGCCTCGATCTCGACCAGGGACGCCTGGTCCATGCTGCGATCGAGTTGGACCGCGCGCTGGCAGCCGCGCTCGGCGAGCTGGCCGACGAGCAGCGCGCGGACCTTCCGTTGCGGGTGTCCGAGCTGAAGAGCCTGCACAGAGACGTCGCCGCGGCGGCCCAGGCGGCGCTCGGGCCGGGACCCGCGGAAAAGGTCGCCGAAGACACGGTCCGCCACGCGCTCGAGCGCTTGGAGGCGGCACTGCGCGCCCGGTCGGCGGCCGGCTAGCAGGATGCCGAGCGAGCAGCACACCGGTGCACAGCCCCCAGACACTCGACCGCGCGCCACGCGGCCGCACCGACCTTCAACCGAACCGCACACGGCCCCGCCGAACCTCGGCCCCAACGCCTCGGAGGCGCCCCGTGTCCGTCCGTGATCGCACCGTAAGGTATTGAGCGATGGACCCGACCTCGACGGCGATCGGCACATGGAGCGGCGGACGTTATATGCGCTTCGGCGAGCCCCTGCCAGAGGAGCGTCTGCGCGCCCTCGTGCGCCCCGGCGGAGGCGTAGACACAGTCATCACCGCCGACGCCTATGGCGCCGGCGCGGCCGACGAGCTGCTGGGGCGGGCCCTAGGAGAAGTCGATCGGGACAGCTACTGCCTGGTGGGCGCGATCGGCCACGACATCTACGCCGGCGAGCGTGACGGCGCCAAGGGTTACCCGCGCTTCACCGACCCCAGGCTACGTAACGAGAACGAGTACGCCGACTACATCAAGATGGCGACCGAGCGCAGCCTCGAACGCTGCGGCGTCGATCACTTCGACCTCCTGCTCCTGCACAACCCCGACCGGACCGGCTATCGCAACCCGGCCGTGTGGGATGGAATGGCGGCGGCGAAGGAGGCCGGCTTGACGCACCTGTTGGGCGTTGCGCCCGGTCCGGCGAACGGGTTTACGGTGGACGCGATCGACTGCTTCGAGCGCTTCGGCGAGCTGATCGACTGGGCGATGATCATCTTCGGGCCGATGGAGCCGTGGCCGGGCGAGCTGGTGCTGGACGCGGCCGAGGCCAACGACGTGAGTCTGATCGCAAGGGTCGTCGACTACGGCGGCCTGTTCCACGACGACGTCCTGCCGGGGCACGAGTTCGCCGAGCACGACCATCGCCGCTTCCGGCCCGACGGCTGGATCGAGGCGGGTATCGAGAAGCTGGATGCGATGAGGCCCTACGCGCGCGCGCACGGCCTGACCATGCTGCAACTCGCCTGCGCCTGGGATCTCGCCCAGGCGCCCGTGCGCTGCGTGGCGCCGACCCTGATTCAGGAGCCCAGCCCGAGCGACGGCCGCGAGGCCCGACCGATCGAGGACAAGCGCGCCGAGCTGGCGGCCGTGACTACCCTGGCCGACATCTCCGGCACCGGCGAGAGCGGCGGCAAGGGCAACGACGAGACCAAGAGCGGCGGCAGATCGCCGCTGAGCGCCGAAGAGGTGGCTCGGATCAGGCAGATCGGCGACAACACCGGCTGCATGACGCTGAAGGGCGCCAGCCCCGAACACGAGGGTCCGGCCCGGCCCGACCGCTGGGAGCTAGACCGGGAGCTCACCGAGACGGCCGGGCGTTGGGGCATCGATCCCGTGCGGGACCTGGCGCTCAGCGCCCGCTGAACCGCGGCGCGCGTTTGCCGAGGAACGCAGATATGCCCTCTTTGGCGTCCTCGGAGGCGAGGACGGCAGCGAAGGCGGCCTGCTCGGCGGCGATGCCCTCGTCGAGTTCGCCGGCGCCCGAGACGGTCTTGATCTGCTGCACCGCCAATGGCGCCTGGCCGGCGAGGCGACCGGCCCACGAGAGCGCGGTGTCGAGCAGTTCGTGGTCCTCGACGACCCTGTTGGCGAGTCCGAGTTCGAAGGCCTCCTCGGCGAGCAGCGGATCGCCGATCAGGTTCATCTCCAGGGCCTTGGCGTGGCCGACCAGGCGCGGCAGGCGCTGGGTGCCGCCGAAGCCGGGAATGATCCCGAGCTTGATCTCGGGCTGACCGAACAGGGCCGAGCGGGCGGCGATGCGAATGTCGCAGGCCATCGCGAGCTCGCAACCGCCGCCGAAGGCAAGGCCGTTGACGGCGGCGATGGTGGCCACGCCAGAGGTCTCGATCTCGCGCAGAAGCGAGTGCATGTCGTCCAAGAGCTTGCGACCGGCGGCCTCGTCGAACGTCGTGAACGCCTTGATGTCGGCGCCTGCGCTGAACAGGAACGGGTTGGAGGAAGCGATCACGAGCGCCCTGATATCGCTCTCGCGCACGCGGGCCCAGACCTTGGCTAGGTCCTCGACAACCTGCGGGGAGATCGAGTTCATCTGGCCGTTCGCAAGCCATGCGATCGCGACGCCCCCGTCTCCTCCGTCGCCTGCGTCGGGGCCACCCGCCGTCCCGCCGCGCGCACGCGCACGCGCGGACAGCGTCTCGAGCTTGATCGTCTCAGCCGGCTGCTCGGGGTCGGGCTGGGGATAGGCGTAGAAGCCCTGGCCGGTGCTCTGGCCGAGGCGGCCCTGGGCGACCAGACGACGCAGGATCGTCGGCGGGGCGAAGCGCTCGCCGTGGCGCTCCTGAGCAGCCTCCATGCGCTCGAGGATCGTGTCGAGCCCTTCGACGTCGGCCTTCATGAACGGCGGCATCAGACCGCGCCTGGGGTCCAAGCCGGCGCCGGCCATCATCCCGAAGTCGATGTCGCGGTGGCTGGCGACGCCCTCCTCCAGGACCAGGCAGGCCTCGATCAGGGTCTTCAAAGACAGCAGCTCGACGAGTTCGGCCACGTCGGGCTCGGCCTCGCCGGGAACGTTTGGCTGGCCCTGAGCGTCGTATAGGCCCTCGCCGCCGGTCTTGGCCCCGAGCTTGTGTTCGCCGACCAACTTCTGCATCGCGGTGGACACGTAGAAGCGCTCGTCGCCGTAGGACTCGGCGAGATGCTCGGCGACGTGCAGGACGGTGTCCAGGCCGAGCATGTTGACGAGCACGTACGGGCCGACCGGCACCACGCCGGCGGCGCCGACGCCCTCGTCGATCGCTTTGATCGACAAGCCTTTCTCCTCCTGGGCACGCCATACCTCGGAGACGCCGGAGTTGAGGATCCTGTTGACGACGAAGCCGGGGACCTCGGCGCAGGTGATCGGCTGCTTGCGGATCGCCTGCGCGAAGGTGACGGTCGCGGTGACGGTCTCAGCCGAGGTGTCCTCGCCCTCGACGATCTCGATCAGCGGCATCAAGGAGGCCGGATAGAAGTAGTGGAAGCCGACGACCTTGACGGGCCGCAGGGTCGCTTCGCCGATCTCGGTGATCGACAGCGAGGAGGTGTTGGAAGCGAGAATCGCGCGGCCGGGGGTGGCAGCGTCGAGCTCGGCGAAGACGGCCTGCTTGATGTCCATCCGCTCGGGCACCGCCTCGATCACGAGGTCGACGTCGCCGAACTCGGCATATGCGGTGGTCCCGGTTATGAGGCCGAGCACCTCCTCTACCCGCTCCTGGCCCTGCTCCGCGGTGAGCTTGCTCCGCTCGACGAGTTTGGCGACCTGGCCGGAGGTCACGTTGCGGGCCTCGTCCAGGCCGGCCCGGACGAGCGTGTCGTCGATGTCCTTGAGCACGACCGGGATGCCTGCGGCGGCGATCGTCTGGGCGATCTGGCCGCCCATCGTGCCGGCGCCTACGACGGCTGTCTTTCGTACGAACATCTGGCGGCTCGCTCCTGTCTTGATTCGTGTTTTTGGGGATCGGATCGTTCGGATCGGATGCTACGCGCGGGCGCGCGTAACGCTCCAGATAAGAAGTTCCTCAAGACACCGCACCTTCCACGTGAAGGACGGGTTGTGACGATCAGCACGGATGCGACCGAGACCGGGGGG
>DATJWI010000071.1:0-6484 GCA_035501375.1 Solirubrobacteraceae bacterium | reverse complement strand
CGGCAGGTCCTGGAGGATCGCCACCGGACGGCCGACACGGGAGGCGGCGTCGCGCAGCCTGCGGACGGTCTCCGCGTGCTCCTCGAGCGTCCCGTGCGAGTAGTTCAGTCGCGCCACGTCCATGCCGGCCTGGACCATCCTCAGCAGCGTGGCCGGCTCGCGCGAAGCCGGTCCGATCGTGGCGACGATCTTGGTGCGTCTCATGATCTTCGCACCGTAGCGTCGATCGCCTCTCCTCGCCGCCGCTGCGCGCCAGTTTGCGCTGGCGCTCTCCGGCGGCGTCCTGCGCGCCGCGTCGTACCATCCGGAGATGCTCGGCCCTTCGCGACCAGTTCCCCGCGTGGGCGCGCCCGCGCGCGTCGCCCACTTCGGAGGAGACTACGAATCGGCGACCGTCGTCGCTGTCTCCGAGCAGGGTCGCCGCCTGTCCGTGCGCTGCGAGTCCGGCGAAACGCTCGAGTTCGTGTTGCATCCGGCGACCGCCCGTTTCGTGGCGGCCGGCCTCTCCCACGGTCCCCGCTTGGAACTGCTCGGCTGATCGGCGCTTCAGGGCGCCTGCACGTCCGGGAAGTGCTCCGCGCAGTGCGCGCGCAGAGTGCTCCTGATCCAGGCCCGCTCGCCTTCGGAAGCCGCCCGGTAGCGAAGCAGCAGCTCGCGCTGACCTTCGATCGGCGCGCCCGCGATCGTCCAGCTGACCGCCAGGCGCTCGAACAGCAGCTCGGTCGCTCGCTGCCACGCATCCTCTGTGGTGCTCGCGGCCCGCGCGCCCGGGCCGGCCGTGCCCGCGAGCGTCTCGGCGTACTCGCGCCGGGCGGCCGCCGTCAGCGCGCCCCGCAGTATCAGCGAGTTGCCGTCGGGATCGGCGTACGCGCTGGCGGGAGCCTTCAGCCTCTGTGTCCTGCGGCCGCGTCTGCCCAACTTCAGATGGCGCCGGCGGTCTTCAGGAGCTGCCCCTTGACGTCGCCGAGGACCGGGCGGGCGTGCCCCGGCCACGCTGCCGCCGGCTCCATCTCGGCCAGCTTGCGGATGCTTTCGCGGGCCTGGTCGGTGTCGTAGTTGTAGGTCTTGACCGGCACGCTCGGCGGACAGCCGCGGCCGAACATGTCGAGCGTGTAGAAGCAGTCGGTGACCAGCGCCAGGCGATCGTCTTCCCGCCACAGCCCGATCAGGCCCGGCGCGTGCCCAGGCAGGTGGACCACCCGGAAGCCCGCGACCTCCTCGCCCTCCTCGATCGTGCCCTCGATCTGGACGGGCCCGTCGTCCCAGGCGTAGCGGTGCAGCGTTTTCTGGACCTGTTTGGCGACGGGCGGCAGGCCCGCCAGGTCGGCCGGCCAGTAGCGCCAGCCGCCGCTGCCCTCGGCGTCCTGGACCTCGTCGGGATGGCAGAAGACCGGCGCTTTCAGGCCGGGCGCGGTGCCGCGGTGGTCGGTGTGGCCGTGGCCGAGCACGATCTTGGTGATCCCGCCGAGCCTGGCGCCGGCCCGCGCGACCGCCCTGGTCATCGTGCGCGCGCCGGCATCGAACATCGTGACGCCGCCCTCGTCGCCGCCGTTCTCGACGAGGTAGACGTTGCAGCGGCCCGGTTGGCCCTGCACGACCCACACGCCCTCGGCCACCAGCTTGGCCTCGCCGGCGCCGCTGAGCCCGTCGGTGAGCCTGGTCTTAACGTTGAACGCTCCCATCATGCGCTGCTCGGCGGTCGAGTGAAGCGGCGGCATCATCCCGATCTGGCGCGGCACCGACATCGTGTCGGTGAACGCTTCGTTGGACTGGACCAGGCCGTCGCGCACGGTCAGGACGTCGACCCCTTCGAGCTCCATGCGGTGCCCCGTCGGCGCGATGCCGTTGAACGAGCCAGGCCCCGCGAACGTCCCCGAGAAGCGCCACTGCAGCGCGCAGCGCTCGCCCTCGCTGGTGGTCGAAAGGATCTCTACCTTCAGGTCCGGGACCGCTTCGACGAGGCTGCCGATGAACTCGCGGATGCCCTCCGGCCCAAAGAACACGCCCTGGCCACGCACGTCCTCACGGCCGCCAGACGCCCACATCGCCGCCGCCCTCTCGACGTCGTGGGCGCCGATCGCTTCGAAGTAGGTCCTCGTCACCGTCTCCGCCTCGGAAGCGCCCTGGGTAATTCTTCCGCGCCGTTTGGCCGGTGCGGAAGAGGAGGCCCGGGCGACCTTGCTGGCCGCCTCCTCGACCTTGGTGACCGCGCTGCTGGTCTGCTCGTCCTCGGTCATCTCGCTCCTCCTCTAACGACATCGCCGAAGACACGTAGTCTAGTCTCCTCGGCCGTGGCCGAGGGAACGCGCAGGCGCGGCGAGTTGGGGCGGGGCGAGCGCGTCTTGCCCGGCGTCTTTCGTTTGCGCCTGCCCTTGCCCTGGCCGGGCGTTCCCCACGGCAACGCCTGGGCGGTGGCCGCCGGCGACGGGATCGTCCTGTTCGACACCGGCATCCATGGGCCCGGCTCGCTGGCTCATCTGGAGCGGGCGCTGGCGATGTGCGACCTGGCGCTCGAGGACGTGCGCCTCTTGGTCTGTACCCACGCCCACTCCGACCACTACGGCCAGGCCGCCACGATCGTCGAGCGTGCGGGCTGCGAGCTGTGGATGCACCCCAACTACGAGCACGCCCGCCGCTGGGCTGAAGACCCGGGCGGGGCTCTGGAGCGGCGCCTGGAGATCGCGCGTCAGTCGGGCGTCCCGGAGGAGCCGCTGCGCCGCTACGCCGCCGAGCGCGAGAACCACGAATCGGGCATTGCCGCGATCGTCGCCCCTGACCGCCCGCTGTTGCCGGGGGCCGTCGTAAAGACCGATCTCGGCGAATGGACGGTGCATGAGACGCCCGGTCACGCGCCCTCGCACGTGTGTCTGTTCCAGCCCGACCGCCGCCTGCTGATATCAGGCGATCACCTGCTCGGCCGCATCTCGTTGTATTTCGACTATGGCTACTCGCCCGACCCGGTCGGCGAATTCGTGCATTCGCTGGACGTAGTCGAGTCTTTGCACGCGCGCCTGTGCCTGCCCGGCCACGGCCGCACGTTCGCCGACGTGCACGCACACATCGAGGCCAACCGCGCGCTCGTGGACGAACGCCTCGACGCGGTCCTGGCGGTGATCGGCGCCGGCGAGCCGCTGACCGCATTCGAGATCCTGCCCAAGGTCTACGGCCAGGACGTGCCGCCGATGCTGGCCCAATGGCTGCTGACCGAGACCTTGGCGATGCTCCGGCACCTGGAGGTCGCCGGCCAGGCAGTGCGCACGGTCGCCGACGACGAGATCGCGCCCGAGCGCTGGCGGGCGTCCCGCTAGCGTCTACGCCGATGCGCATCCCCGAGATCCTGAAAGCCGGCGCCGGGCCAGTCTTCTCGTTCGAGTTCTTTCCGCCGAAGACAGAGGCCGGCCAGCGCAACCTGGAGACGGCCCTGGCCGAGTTGCGCACGCTCGAGCCGGCGTTCGTGTCGGTCACCTACGGCGCCGGTGGGTCCACACGCGAGCGCACGATCGAGATCGTCAGCAGGATCAAGGCCGACCACGGCCTGGAGGCGATGGCCCACTTCACCTGCGTTGGCGCGACGGTCTCTGAGCTGCGGGCCACGCTCGATCAGATGGCTGAGGTCGGCATCGAGAACGTGCTCGCGCTGCGCGGCGACCCGCCGGCGGGCCACGAGGAGTGGGTCAAGACCGAGGGCGGCCTCGAGTACTCGAGCGAACTGGTCGAGCTGATCCGCGGCTCCTACCAGTTTGCGATCGGCGCCGCTTGTTTTCCGGAGACCCACATCCATGCAGAGAGTCAGGAGGCCGACCTGAGGCACCTCGCCGAGAAGGTCGCCGCGGGGGCCGACTTCCTGATCACGCAGCTGTTCTTCGACAACGAGGTCTACTTCGACTTCGTGAAGCGCGCGCGGAAGGCCGGCATCGAGGCGCCGATCGTTCCCGGCGTGATGCCGATCACGCATGTCGGCCAGGTGCAACGCATGGCGGCGATGTGCGGCGCCTCGATCCCCGCAGGCCTGCGCGCCGAGCTGCAGGCTCGCGGCGAGGACGCCGAGGCGGTGCTCGACTTCGGCGTCGCCTACGCCACCCTGCAGTGCGCCGAGCTGTTGGCCGGCGGGGCGCCCGGAATCCACTTCTACACGCTCAACCGCTCGCCCGCCACCCGCGCGATCCTCTCGGCGCTGAAGCTCTCGCGCCCCTGGGAGGCCGCCGCGGCGGTGTAGGGGGCGCCGGAGCGGCCGCGGGGCGCGACGATCGCGCCCGCCGTGCGATCAAGCCGGTGCAGGGGCGCGCCGGAGCGGCGCCTATCCTTCGCCCGGTGTCCGCTCCACTGACGATCTCTCCTGTTGCGCCAGTCGCGCGGGCGGCCGGCGAGCTGCCCTATCTCGACGGTCGCCTGCGGCTCATACCGGAGCCCGGCCGCACCCGTGCGCACCGTCGCGGCGAGCGGCTGTTCGTGCCAGCCGGGGACGACTCTCGCGCGGCGATCGAGCGCTTCTACAGACGCGCCGCCCGGGCCGAGGTCTCAGGGCGCTTGGATCGCGCGACGGCGCTGGCGGGCGTGCGCTACCGCGACCTGTCGATCAGGGGCCAGCGCACCCGCTGGGCGTCGTGTTCCTCGAACGGCCACATGAGCTTCAACTGGCGTCTGTTGCTGGCGCCGAGCCTGGTCCTCGACTACGTCGTCTGGCACGAGGTCTGCCACCTCCGGATCCTCGACCACTCGCCCCGCTTCTGGGCTTTGGTCGAGCGCCACTGGCCGCGCTACCGCGAAGACCGCGAGTGGCTGCGCCGTCACGGCGCGACGCTCGTGCTGTGACGTCCGTCCCGTCGGTGGTCGGGGTCGGTGGTCGGGCTGGAGAGCTGGCGGGCTTGGCGGGTGGGTTCCGAAAACGAGTGCTTAACGTTTTCCTATGCCGACGATTGTCACTTTTTGTCTTTAGGAAAGTAGTACAAAAAGCTACGTAGGGTTTTCTTAAGCGCCCGAAAAGAGCATCTCTCGGCGGCCCCGAGATCGCCGGGCGGGCACGTGTGGCGTCCAGGGTGTCCTGCCTGGTGACGGCGAGGACTGGGGGCCGGCTGGGCGTCGGGCGTTGGGCGGCGCGGGCCGAGCACGATGCGGGCGTGGGCGTGGGCGTGGGCCCGGGCGTGGGCGTGGGCGAGGCGTGGGCGCGGGCGTGGGCGAGGCGTGGGCGCGGGCGAGGCGTGGGCGCGGGCGTGGCGCGGGCGTCGGGCGTTGGGCGGCGCGGGCCGAGCACGATGCGGGCGTGGGCGTGGGCGTGGGCGTGGGCGTGGGCGAGGCGTGGGCGAGAGATCAGCCGCGCTGGTCGATCGGGACGTAGTCGAGGTCCCGCGCGCCGGTATAGATCTGGCGGGGCCGGGCGATCTTCTGCTCGGGGTCCTCGACCATCTCCTTCCACTGCGCGATCCAGCCGGAGGTGCGCCCGATCGCGAACATGACCGGGAACATCGCGACGGGCAGGCCCAGGGCCTCGTAGATCAAGCCCGAGTAGAAGTCGACGTTCGGATAGAGCTTGCGCTGAGTGAAGTACTCGTCGTCGAGCGCTCGCTTCTCGAGCTCTGAGGCGACCTCCAGGAGGGGGCTCTTGCCGCGGACCTCGAACACGTCGTCCAGATATTTGCGGATGATCCTGGCCCGCGGGTCGTAGTTCTTGTAGACCCTGTGGCCGAAGCCCATCAGGCGCTCGTTGCCGGCCTTGACGCCCTCCAGGAAGTCTGGGATGTTCTCGACCTTCTCGATTCTCGCCAGCATCCGCAGCGCGGCCTCGTTGGCGCCTCCGTGCAGCGGCCCGTACAGGGCCGCCACGCCCGCGGCGACAGCCGAGTACGGGTCGACCTGGGTGGAGCCGACCGAGCGCACGGCGCTCGTGGACGCGTTCTGTTCGTGGTCGGCGTGCAAGATGAACAGCACGTCCAGCGCCCTTGCCAGCCTCGGATCGGGCTCGTACTTGAGCTCGGTCATTTTGTACATCATCCCGAGGAAGTTGCTGGCGTAGTCGAGGTCGTTGTCGGGATATACGTAGGGCTGGCCCATGTTGTGGCGGAACGCGAACGCCGCCAGCGTCGGCATCTTCGCCAAGAGCCTGATGATCTGGATCGCCCTGACGCGCTCCTCTTTGATCTTGTTGGCGTCCGGATAGAACGTCGAGAGCGCGCCGACGGACGCCACGAGCATTCCCATCGGGTTGGCGTCGTAGCGGAAGCCCTGCATGAAGTCCTTGACGTTCTCGTGCACGAACGTATGGATCGTGATCTCCTGCACCCACCCAGCCAGCTCGACCTGGTTGGGCAGCCGACCGTTGATCAAGAGATAGGCGACCTCCAGGTAGGTCGAATGCTCGCACAGCTGCTCGATCGGGTAGCCCCTGTGCTGGAGGATCCCGGCGTCGCCGTCGATATAGGTGATCGAGCTGCGGCACGAGGCCGTGTTCGTGTAGGCCGGGTCGTAGGCCATCAAGCCGAAGTCGTCG
>DATJWI010000070.1:0-2219 GCA_035501375.1 Solirubrobacteraceae bacterium | reverse complement strand
TTGGTGAGCGGCGAAGCTAGCAGGCCGCGACGGCCCAGGCCGGCGGAGTGGCGCTCATAGCGCGGTGGTGGGCACGCGCGCCCAGCCCGGATCCTCGTGCTCGGCCTCGAACTCGCCGATCTCGACAGCCTGCTCGAGCGTCATCGCGATGTCGTCGAGGCCGTTCAGCAGGCGATGCCTGATCTCGTGGTCGATCTCGAACGAGACCTGCCGTTCGGCGAACCTGACCTCCTGCTCCAAGAGGTCGATCTCGCCCGTGCCGGCGTGGGCGAGCGCGCGACAGTCCTCGGCGTCGAGCACGACCGGCAGCAGACCGATCTTGGTGCAGTTCGAGTAGAAGATGTCGGCGAAGCTCGGCGCCACCAAGGCCTGGAAGCCGTAGTCCTGAAGGCCCCACGGCGCGTGCTCGCGCGACGAGCCGCAACCGAAGTTCTCGCCCGCCACCAGGATCGGGTTGGCCGGCAGGTCCCAGCCCGGCTCCTTGGCCCAGTCGTAGAACAGAAACTGCCCGAACCCGGTCCGCTCGATCCGCTTCAGGAACTGCTTGGGCATTATCTGGTCGGTGTCCACGTCGGCCCTGTCGAGGTGGCTGACCGCGCCTGAGATAATCGAGATTGGGTGCATGACTAAGCCTCCCAGGACGGTCGAGGAGCAAGCGAGGCAAGGACGCAGGGAGCGTGGTGTGCATCGCACACGAGCGACCGAGGACGCCGCATCGCGCCGCTCATCGGACGTCCTGGGCGCTTCAGGAACTGCTTGGGCATTATCTGATCGGTGTCCACGTCGGCCCTGTCGAGGTGGCTGACCGCACCTGAGATGACGCTTATCGGGTCCACGTTCAGCTCCAGTTCCTGATGTCGACGAAATGCCCCTCGATGGCCGCGGCCGCGGCCATCTGCGGGGAGACGAGATGGGTTCTGCCGCCGCGCCCCTGACGGCCCTCGAAGTTGCGGTTCGAGGTCGACGCGCAGCGCTCGCCGGGGGCCAGGATGTCGGGGTTCATGCCCAAGCACATCGAGCAGCCCGCCACGCGCCAGTCGAAGCCTGCGTCCTTGAAGACGCGGTCGAGCCCCTCGGCCTCGGCCTGTGCCTTGACGTGCTGAGAGCCGGGCACGACCATCGCGCTCACCCCGGACGCGACCTTGCGTCCGGCGACGACCTCGGCGGCGGCTCGCAGGTCGCCGATGCGGGAGTTCGTGCACGAGCCGATGAACACCCGGTCGAGCCCGATCTGATCGATCGGCGTGCCGGGCTCCAATGCCATGTATTGCAGGGCTCTCTCGGTCGCCTCGCGGTCGGCCGGGCTGTCGAACTCCTCGGGCCCTGGCACCGTCTCGGTGACGGCCCTCACCATCCCCGGATTCGTGCCCCATGTGACCTGCGGGGAGATCGCGCTCGCGTCGATCGCGATCTCGCGGTCGAACTCGGCGCCTTCGTCGGTGGGCAGCTCGCGCCAGCGTGCGATCGCGCGCTCCAGCTCGTCACCCTTCGGGGCGCCTGGTCGGCCCTCGGGCCAGCCGGCGTCGGCCGCCCCGGCGCCAAACCAGGCGAAGGTGGTCTCGTCGGGCGCGATCATCCCGGCGCGGCCGCCGCCCTCGATCGTCATGTTGCAGACGGTCATCCGGCCTTCCATCAACAGCGCCTCGATCGCGGGCCCGGCGTACTCGACGACGTGGCCGGTCATGCCGCCGACGCCTAGCTTGCCGAGCGTGCCGAGGATCAGGTCCTTGGCGGTGACGCCGAATCCGAGTTCGCCCTCGTAGAGAACGCGCATCGAGCGCGGCTTGTGCTGGACCATGCACTGGGTTGCAAGCACATGCTCGACCTCGCTGGTGCCGATGCCGAACGCCAGTGCGCCGAACGCGCCGTGGGTGGAGGTGTGCGAGTCTCCGCAGACGATCGTCATGCCCGGCTGCGTGACCCCGAGCTCGGGGCCGATCACGTGCACGATCCCCTGCCTGTCCGAGCCCAGCGAGTAGACCGGGATGCCGAACTCGTCGCAGTTGCGCTCGAGCGTTTCGACCTGTACGCGCGAGAGCTCGTCCTTGATGCGGGCGGCCACAGGCGTGCCGTCGGTCGGGGTGTTGTGGTCGGCCGTGGCCAGCGTGCGCCCGGGTTGGCGCACGGTGCGCCCGGTCAGGCGCAGCCCGTCGAAGGCCTGCGGGCTCGTGACCTCGTGCACGAGGTGCAGGTCGATGTACAGCAGCCCGTGGGCGACC
>DATJWI010000069.1:0-6727 GCA_035501375.1 Solirubrobacteraceae bacterium | reverse complement strand
ACGCTTTCACTCAAGCGCTTCGGCGACAGCTTCAACGCGCTGCCCGTCGCGGCAGCTCCGCATAGCCAGGGCATGTTGTCGTTGCCGGCCGACACCGCCGAGATCCCGTGGCAACTGCAGCTGATCTCCTCTTCAGGACTGTCGTTGTGTGGCCTGCCGGCATAGGCGAGCGCATGCCTGGACAGGACGCGCCTGAGCGGGACCCGCCCGGAATGGGTCCTTACGTAAAGTGGCGCGGGCTCGCCCGAGCAGCCCTTAACCTGACCTCATGACCTACACCACCGCCGACGGACGCCACCAGTTGCTCGACGCGCTCGCCAAAGCGGTTGGCGAGATCGCAGTCGCGCTGTCGGCCCTGGGCGAGGCCTACGAGCAGCTCGACGAGCAGACCGCTGACCGGCTCGAGCAGGAGCTGTTCAGGCCGGTGCAGGCGGCATACGGCAGGGCGCAGCGCACGTTCGGCTCGTTCGCCGAGCGTTACGGCCTGCCGGGCCGGGTCTTCGAGCAGGCGCCGCCGGGTGCGCCGTCGACGGGGGCCAAGGGCTTCATCGACCTGGCGGTCGAAGCGGTCGCCAGGGCCGACCAGGAGCTGGCTGGCCTGCAGGATTCGATGCTGCCGATCGAGGTCGGCGACGAAGAGCTGCGGGCCGGCCTGCAGGAGGTCAGAGAGCTGCTGGACGCGATCCGCAAGCGGGCCAAGGCGTTGGAGCGCACGCTCGGGCGCTAGGGCCTACGCGTTTTGCGCTGGCGCACGCGCGAGCGCGCGGGCGGGCGCCAACGGGCGGCGACTCGCTCGGCGCTGAGTCAGGCAAGCCACTTGATCGAGCAGCCGACCGGCTCGGTCTCGGCGAGGTCGGGCTCGTGGCCGGCGAGCACGGCGTCGAGCGCGGCCCTGATGTAGGCGGCGTTCTGGGTCGGATCGTCGTAGTCGGCGTCGGGGGCGCCCCGGTAACGAAGGACGAGGTCGGAGTCGAGCACGAACACGTCGGGGGTCGTCTTGGCGTCGTAGTCCTTGGCTACCTGCTGGGACTCGTCTCTGAGGTAGGGGACGCCGTCGAATTCTCCGGCCTGCACGCGCGCGCGCATCGCCTCGAGCGAGTCCTTCGGGTAGCGCTCGGCGTCGTTGGGGTTGATCGCGAGCACGCGCACGCCGCGGTCGGCGTAGTCGTGGGCGACAGCGATCGTGCGCACGTGCCAGGCAAGGGCGTAAGGGCAGTGGTTGCACGTGAAGATGACGACCGTCGCGGGCGAAACGCCCGGCTCGTGGACGGTTCCGGCGGTGTCGGGCAGGGCGAAGGCTGGTGCAGGCTCGCCGATCGCGATCGAGGTCATGTGTGGGCTCAGTCCTTTCGGTGGTCGTGCCTGGCGAGCGCGTCGCGGATGTCGGCCGGGTCTGGGGTCGGTGAGACGCGGCCGTCGCGGAGATGGTAGACGCGACAGGTCAGACCATAAGGCTCCTCGTCGCCAGGGGGCCGGATGTCGGCGCCGTCGATCAAGATTGTCGGCGAGCCGACGAAACGCTCGCGAGCGGCGTCGGCCTCTGTCTGGATCTGCTTGATCGCGATCGTCTCGGAGTCGAGCCCCAGGTCGGCCATCGCGGCGCGCAGCTCGGCCAGGGCCTTGGGGTGCGAGGGACAGCCCGACCAGAACAGCAGCTCGACGCGCATCGATCTCAGGCTAGAAGCTCTGCGTGCGTCAATCGACGTCCGGCACCGGCACGGCCACGACTTGGAGACCGTCGATACCAACAAAATCGTCTGGATTGCAGGTACAGACGGGCAGGCGGTTCGCAAGAGCCGTCGCGGCGATCATCGCATCGTAGGTCCTCGCACTCGTCTTGCGCCCCGCACGTCGCGAGGCGGCGACAGCGCCAAAGGCCCGGGCGGCGTCAACGTCAAAGGGCAGCGGCACAAAATCCGACTCGGCCTGCTGCAGGTGAGCCTGGCGAGCGGCCCGCTCCCGTGGGTCGTCTGTGACGTGGGGTCCTACCGACAGCTCGGCGAGGGTCACTGTCGTAATGAGCGGCTCCGCGGGCAGGGCATCCGCGTCGGCGAGACGCCGGAGCAGGATGACGGTCGAAGTGTCCAGCACACCCTGCTCGAGGACGGCAGCGTCGTCACCGTCCTTTTCGTGCTCGCCGTTCACAGGCGTGAGTCCAAGATGCGATCGAGATCGTCCCGCAAGACGTAAGGGTCGACTGGGGGGAGCCGGCGCCACCGAGCGAGCAGCGCCTCCGCCGAGAGCGGCGGGCGTGACACGGCACGTAGCTCCGCAACGGCCCTGCCAGAGCGGGTGATTGTTATCTCCTCCCCACGGATCGCCCGGTCCACGACCTCTCCCCCGCGATTGCGCAGCTCTCGGATGCTGACCTCAGCCATCAGATAGAGTGTATCACGCGTGATACCGACTGTTTCAGAACGACCGGAACTCGCGGTGGTCGGCCACGTGGAGTGGGTGACGTTCGCGAAGGTCGCGCGCGTGCCGCGAGCCGGGGAGATCGTGCACGCGGAAGAGCCGTTCGAGGAGCCGGCCGGCGGCGGCGCGGTGGCGGCGGTACAGCTGGCGCGGCTGGCTGGAACATGCACGCTGGTGACGGCGCTCGGCGAGGACGAGCACGGCCGCAAGGCGGTAGCGAGGCTGGAGGAGCTGGGGGTCGAGGTGAAGGCGGCGTGGCGTAGGACCGAGCCGACGCGGACGGCGGTGACGCTGTTGGACGGCGACGGCGAGCGCACGATCGTGACGTTGGGCCCGCGCCTGGAGCCGACCGGCGCGGACAAAGAGCTGGAGTGGGCGGAGCTGGCGAAGATGGACGGGGTGTACTTCACGGCGGGCGATCTGGAGGCGCTGAAGGAAGCGAGGGCGGCGAAGATATTGGTGGCAAGCCCGAGGGCGATCGACGCGCTCGGGAAAGGCGTTGCCTTGGATGGCTTGGTCCTGAGCGAGGACGACGCGCTGGAGCGAGCCGAGGCGGCGGAGGCCGGCGCGGAGGCGAAGACCACCGGCGCGGAGGCGAAGACGACCGGCGCGAGGGCGAAGACGGCAGGCGCGAGGGCGCGGACCGGCCTGGTCGTGAGGACGGAGGGCGCGAAGGGCGGCGTCTACGAAACCGGCACGGGCGAGACCGGCAGGTGGCGGCCGGCGCAGGTGCCGGGCGAAGCGGTCGACTCTTACGGCTGCGGCGACTCTTTCGCGGCAGGGCTGACGTATGGCCTGGGAGCGGGCATGGCGAGGAGGGCCGCGCTCGAGCTGGCCGCACGCTGCGGGGCGGTCTGTTTGACAGGCAGGGGGCCCTACGAGGCGCAGCTGTCGGCGGCGGACATCGCTGACGCGTAGGCGGCGGGACTCGGCCGAGGGGCCGCAGACATCGAGGACGGGGCGGCGAACATCGAGGAGGGGCCCAAGAGACCCATAATGGAGCGGGATGAAGGACTCGGCGAGGACGGTGGTTCTGGATGACGAGGAGTCGGGGCTGCGGGCGAAGTGGGTCCCGGAGGCGGGCATGGTATGCGCTTCGCTGACGCACCTTGGCGAGGAGCTGGTGGCCCAGAACGAGGGTCTGGGGGCGTATGAAGAGCGCGGCAAGACGATGGGCATACCGCTGCTGTACCCGTGGGCGAACAGGCTGGCTGGCTGGTCTTATGAGGTGGCCGACAAGAGCGTGACGATCGAGCAAGACCGGACTCTTGTCGCCACGGACGGCAAAGGGCTGCCGATCCATGGCGTCATCGGTGGACGACAGTCCTGGAAAGTGGAGGGCGCGCGCGGGCGTACGCGCGCGCGCGACACCCCCCAAAAAGAACATCGTTCGCCGACCGGCCGACCAGCGCCCGGCGCGAGCGGGCCTCAACCGGAACATCCTCCGGTGGCGAACGTCGGCTTCGACGGCCCCCCGGCGGACGGGCCTCGACGAGAGCGCCCTCTGGCCGGGCATCAGCCGGGGCACGACCGACTGACGGCGGTCTTGGCCTGGACCGCGGACCAGAAGGACCTGTTCGGGGTGTTCCCGTTCGAGCACGAGGTCCACTACGAAGCCGAGCTGGCCGGCGGCGCGCTGACGGTGACGATCGCCGTCGAGGCGTGCGGCGAAGACAAGGTGCCGGTGGCGTTCGGCTTTCATCCGTACCTGTCGTTGCCGGGCGCCGAGCGAGAACGCTACGAGATCGAGCTGCCCAGGATGCGGCGGCTGAAGCTGGACGAGCGCCAGATCCCGGAAGGTCAAGGCGAGTGGTCGGGGCGCTGGCGGGGCACGTTGGCTGACAACGTCTGGGACGACGGCTACGGATCGCTCTCGGAGCCGGCCGCGTTCGTGGTACAGGCGGCCGGACGAAGAATCGAGATGACCTTTTTGAAGGGGTACCCGTGCGCGCAGACGTACGCCCCGAAAGCCGGCCGGTTCGTGTGTTTCGAGCCGATGACCGCGCCCGCGAACGCGCTGCGCAGCGGCGAGGGGCTGGAGGTGCTGGCGCCGGGCGAGCGGTACGCGGCCAGCTGGCGGCTGATGGTGCTGGATGTGGAGCCAGGGGCGTAGCGGTGCTGGAAGCGAGCCAGACGGGGCCGGCGATCGCGCGCGAACGACGGGTGGCGACGCCGGTGAGCGTCCTGGCGGTGGCGGTGCTGGGCACGTTCATGGCGTTCGTGGACGCCACGATCGTGAACATCGCGATCCCGAACATCGCGGCACACTTCGAGCCGGCGCCGCTGTCGAGCGTGTCGTGGGTATTGAACGCTTACAACATCGTGTTCGCGGCGTTCCTGGTCGGGGGTGGCCAGCTCGCTGATCTGATCGGGCGCCGGAAGGTGTTCACGGGCGCGCTGAGCCTGTTCACGCTGGCCTCTGGCGCCTGCGCCGTGGCTCCGACTTTGGGCGTGCTGGTCGGCGCTCGGGCCGTGCAAGCGGCGGGCGCGGCGGCGCTCGTGCCGAGCTCCTTGGCGATCGTTTTGGAGTCGAGAGCCGAGGCCGAGCGCCAGCACGCGGTCGCGCTGTGGGCGGCGGTCGCGGCCCTGGCCGCCGGGATCGGCCCGCCGCTGGGCGGCCTTCTGATCACGGCGTCGAGCTGGAGGCTGGTCTTCCTGGTGAACATCCCGGTCGGCTTGGCGGCCTTGGCCTTGACAAGGAGGGTGGTCGTCGAGAGCAGGGCGCCGGGACGCCGGCAGATGCCGGACCTGGTGGGCAGCTTGGTGCTGGCCGTGGCGATCGCGGCGCTGGTGTCGGGGATAGTGAAGGGACCGGAATGGGGCTGGACAAGCGCGCGCGTGGTGGGCGCCTTCGCGGCCGCCGCCCTGCTGGGGGCCTACTTCGTGATCAGGTCGAAGGACCGGCGCAACGCGGTGATCGACCTGGCGCTGCTGAAGATCAGAGCTTTCACGGTGTCGAACACCGCCACGACCGTGATGGCGACCGGTTTCTATGGATACACGCTGTGCAACGTTCTCTTTTTGACCTCCGTCTGGAAGTATTCGGTGTTGACGGCCGGCCTGGCGCTGACGCCGGGGCCGATCACGGCGATGGCGGTCGCGGGGCCGGCCAGCAGGCTGGTCGAAAGGGCCGGCCATCGCGCGGTGCTCGTGCCGGGCGCGCTCGTGTGGGCTGGCGGGATGGCCTGGTTCGTGTCGAGGCTGGGCGTGCAGCCAGACTTCTTGGGCGGCTGGCTGCCCGGGATGATCGTGCTGGGTGTGGGCGCCGGCCTGACGTTCCCGACGCTGAGCGGAGCCGCTGTCGGCTCGATGCCGGGGCCGAAGTTCGCGGTCGCCACGTCCTTGAACTCGGTCGCGAGGCAGCTCGGCGCGGCGCTCGGGGTGGCGGTCCTGATCGCGATCGTCGGCACGCCTTCGCCGGCGGGCGCGTTGGCGGCGTTCGAGAACGGCTGGACGTTCGCGGGCGCCTGCTTCGTGGCGGGCTCGATGCTGTGTCTGGCACTCGTGATCCCGAGGCGAGCTGAGGCTGACCTTCCAAACGGCCCGTACGCGCGCGCGGGGGTAGGCCGAAATGGGGACGATCCGGAGGGGCCGGGCGCGGCGGACGGAAGCGGGGCCGAGACAGATGGTGGCCGGGCCGTGACAGACGATCTTCCGAACGGTCCGTACGCGCGCGCGCGGGCAGGCTCGATCGGGAGTCATGCGCACGAAAGCAGTGCCCTCCTGGAGTCCGGACCCGGCGGCGCCATCTCGGCGCCGGGACCCGGGCCGGAGGACCCAGGCCTGCCGGGCCTTGCGGAGTCCGGCGGGGAGCGGGCCGACTCGAAAGAGCAGACGTTGGCCGAAGCGCTGCGCGGCGCGCCTTTGTTCGAGGGCTTAAGCGATGACCTGCTCGAGAGGGTGGCCGGCCTGGCGAGCGTAGTCGAGCTGGGCAGCGGCGAGTGGCTTTTCAGGGAGGGCGAGGAGGCCGATGCGGTGTATGTCGTGAGGGTCGGCCAGCTGGAGGTCTTGCAGAGCGGCGAGGACGGCGAAGAGCAAATCAACACTTTGGGCAAGGGCGCCGTCGTGGGCGAGCTGGCTTTGCTTAACGACTCGGCGAGAAGCGCCTCGATCAGGGCGCTGAGGGACACCGAGCTGTTGAGGGTCGAGAAGGGGCCGTTCCAGGCGCTCTTGCAAAGTCGACCGGAGCTGGCGATCGGCTTGACGAGGACGCTGAGCGCCCAGTTGCAGGCCAGCAGGGCGATCCTGCCGGCCAAGCGGTCGAAGCCGGTGACCATCGCTCTGTATGCGCTGGACGTGGCGGTCCCGGCGC
>DATJWI010000068.1:0-7363 GCA_035501375.1 Solirubrobacteraceae bacterium | reverse complement strand
CGCGAGCCAGCCGCCCCATAGCGACAGCAGCAGGACGAGCGTGGCCAGGTAGGCCATGATCCGCATCGACCAGTATTGGACGAACACGTCGGGCACGTAGTTGCCGGGGCCGTGCTTGGCTTCTTCTTTGGCCTGCAATTGGTTCAAGCCGACGACTTCGCCGTCGAGGCTGTTGGTCGCGAGGACCGACAGGAGATGCGGGATTTCGATGATCTGCGAAGGCGTCTTGTCGTTTTTGCCGCCGCCGATCTGGAAGGCCGAGAACGAGCACGGCTTGCACGTGTTCCATTGGGCCTCGGCGGCCGCGATCTTCATCGGCTGGTACTTGGCCTCGATCACGCCGAGCTCGGAGCCGACGAACATGATCAAGAGCGCGGTCGGCACGAGCACCACGACCGACAGCCGGGCGGTGTAACCGAACGCCTCTGTCTCTCTGCCCTTGCGCAGGTACCAGGCCGAGACCGCCAGCATGATCAGGGCCCCGGTCAAGACGGAGGCGAGCAGGACGTGGACGTAGCCCCACAGGAACGTAGGGTTCGTGAACAAAGCGCCGACATTGTTCAGCTGGGGTTCGCCGTGGCTGTTCAGCGCGTAACCGACCGGGTGCTGCATCCAGGAGTTGGCGACCATGATGAACATCGCCGAGAGCATCGTCCCGGCGGCGACCAGCCAGATGCAGGCGAGATGGACGAGCTTGGGCAGGCGATCCCAGCCGAACAGCCACAGACCGAGGAACGTCGACTCCAGGAAGAAGGCCGCCAGGCCCTCCATCGCCAACGGCCCGCCGAAGACGTCGCCGACATAGCGCGCGTAAGCAGACCAGTTCATGCCGAACTCGAACTCCTGGACCAGGCCCGTGACGACGCCGACCGCCACGTTGATCAACAGCAAGGTCCCGAAGAATTTGGTCAGGCGCCTGTACTCAGGCCGGCCGTTGCGATACCAGGCGGTCTGCAGGAGCGCGACCAGGAGGGCCAGGCCGATCGTGACCGGCACGAACAGGAAGTGGTAGATGCTCGTCGTTGCGAACTGCCAGCGCGCAAGATCGTTGGTCATCCAACGACGAGTCTACGCTTGGGGCCGGTCAGGTGGCCTTCTCGTCGTGGCCGCCGAAACCCTTCCGCATGGCCGATTGGACTTTGCCTGCATATTCGTCCAACCCGCGAGTTCCGAACCTGGAGTACAGGGCCGCGGTGAGGACCGGCGCGGGTACGCCCTCCTCGATCGCCGCGATCGACGTCCAGCGGCCCTCGCCGGAGTCCGAGACCCGGCCGGCGAACTCCTCGAGGCCCGGTGATTTGTAGAGCTGCTCGGCGGTCAGGTCCAGGAGCCAGGACCCGACGACGCTGCCGCGGCGCCAGACCTCGGCGACCTCGGTCGTGTCGATCTCGTAGGAGTAGTACTGAGGATTCTCGAGGGGCGTGGTCTCGGCGTCCTGCTCGTGCGCGCGCAGGCCGGCGTCGGCGGCATGGATGATCGACAGGCCCTCGGCGTACGCGGCCATGATTCCGTACTCGATGCCGTTGTGGACCATCTTCACGAAATGGCCGGCCCCGTTGGGGCCGCAGTGCAGGTAGCCGCGCTCGGCTTCGCTCGGCTCGCCTTCGCGCCCCGGCGTGCGCGGGGCGGTGTCGAGGCCGGGCGCGATCGTCGCGAACAGCGGGCCCAGATGCTGGACGATCTCGTTCTCGCCGCCGATCATCAAGCAGAAGCCGCGCTCCAGGCCCCACACGCCGCCGCTGGTGCCGCAGTCGACGTGATGGATCCCTTTGGCCTTCAGTTCTTCGGCATGTCTGATGTCGTCGTGGTAGTGGGTGTTGCCGCCGTCGACGATGATGTCGCCGGGCTCCATCGCTTCGGCCAGCTCGGCGATCGTCCTGTCGGTGATCTTGCCAGCCGGCACCATCACCCAGGCCGCCCTCGGCTTCTCCAGCTTGGCCACGAAGTCGGCGATCGACTCGGCTCCGGTCGCGCCCTCGGCTTCGAGTGCCTTGACGGCGTCCTGGCTGACGTCGTAGCCGACGCAGCTGTGCCCGTCGCGCATCAAGCGCCTGACGATCCCCGCCCCCATCCTGCCCAGTCCGACCATGCCCAGCTGCATCGGTTTGCCTGTCGCCATTTTCTAGTCGCCGCCTTTCTAGGATTCCTCGCGCGAGCAGCGCCGCTAGCCTGCACCGCAATGGCGCTGCCGCTTGATCCTACGGCGAGCGGCCCGCATCCGGCGGGCGGGGCTGGGCGATGACCGACGGCGGCGGGGCCGCGGAACCGATCCGCCTGCTCCTGGCCGACGTCGACGGCACGCTGGTCACGCCGGAGAAGGAGCTGACCGAGGCGACGGTCGCGGCCGTGAGAAAGCTCGACGAGGCTGGGGTCTCCTTTGCGTTGACGAGTGGACGCCCACCGCGTGGCATGGCGATGTTGATCGCCCCTCTGCGTGTCCGCACGCCGGTTGCGGCGTTCAACGGCGGCGAGCTGGTTTCGCCCGAGGACATGGCGGTGATCGAGCAGCGCACGATCCCCGACCGGCTGCTCGGGCCCGCCGTCGAGCTGATGCGTGGCCACGGTCTCGACGCCTGGGTCTATCGGGGCTCGGACTGGTACGTACAGGACCCGGACGGGCCGCACGTCGCGCGCGAGGCAGCCACCGTTCAGTTCGGGCCGACCGTCAGGGCCGACTACGAGGGGTTGCGCGATGCCGTCAAGATCGTCGGTGTCAGCGACGATCACGACGCCGTCGCCGGCGCGGCACGGGCGGCCCGCGAACGCTTCGGCAAGCACGTGTCGGCGGCGTGCTCGCAGCCTTACTACCTCGACGTCACGCACCCCAAGGCCAACAAGGGCTCCGTGGTGGACTACCTGGCCAAGCATCTCGACGTGCCGGCCTCGGCGATCGCCACGATCGGGGACATGCCCAACGACGTGCTCATGTTCGCCAGGTCGGGCCTGTCGATCGCGATGGGCAACGCCGACCCGCAGGTCCACCGGGCGGCCCGCCACGTGACCGGCCCCAACGATAAGGATGGCTTCGCCGAAGCCGTGCGCCGGTTCGTGCTGCCGGCGGCTCAGCGCAGCGAGCGGTAGCGCCTGATCAGGGCGTTGGTCGAGCTGTCGTGGGCCAGCTCGGGCTCTTGCGGGCTCGTCAGCTCGGGGATGATCTGCTTGGCAAGGGCCTTGCCCAGCTCGACGCCCCACTGGTCGAAGGAGTCGATGCCCCAGACGACGCCCTGCGTGAACACGGAATGCTCGTAGAGTGCGACCAGGGCGCCCAGCGTGCGCGGGGTAAGGCGCTCTGCGAGGATCACGTTGGTCGGGCGGTTGCCCTGCATGATCCTGTGCGGCACGACCGCCTCCGGGGTGCCCTCCGCCCTGACCTCCTCCTCGGTCTTGCCGAACGCCAGGGCCTGGGCCTGGGCGAACACGTTGGACATGAGGACGTCGTGGTGCTCGCCGAGCGGATTCAGGGACTCGCCGAAGCCGATCAGATCGACCGGAATCAGCTTGGTGCCCTGGTGGATCAGCTGGTAGAAGCTGTGCTGCCCGTTGGTGCCCGGCTCGCCCCAGTAGACGGCGCCGGTCTGGGCTTCCACGGGCGCGCCGTCGAGCCTGACGTGCTTGCCGTTTGACTCCATCGTCAGTTGCTGCAGGTAGGCCGGGAAGCGCTTGAGGTACTGCTCGTAGGGCATCACCCCGTAAGTCTGGGCCCCGAAGAAGTCGCCGTACCAGACGGCCAGCATCCCCATCAAGACCGGCAGGTTCTCGGCGAACGGCGCGGTCTTGAAGTGCAGGTCAAGCGCGTGCATCCCCGCCAGCAGCTCTTCGAAGCGCTCGGGTCCGATCGCGAGCATCGTCGAGAGTCCGATCGCCGAGTCCATCGAGTAGCGCCCGCCGACCCAGTCCCAGAAGCCGAACATGTTCTCGGTGTCGATCCCAAACGCGCGGACCGCCTCGGCGTTCGTGGAGACGGCGACGAAGTGCTTGGCGATCGCGGCCTCGTCGCCGAGCTGGTCCAGGGCCCACGTACGCGCGGTGTTGGCGTTGGTCATCGTCTCGAGCGTCGTGAACGTCTTCGACGACACGATGAACAGCGTCTTGGCGGCCTCCAGATCGTGTGTGGCCTCGACGAAGTCGGTCGCGTCCACGTTCGACACGAACCGGCACGTGAGCTCGCGCTTGGAGTAGTGCTTGAGCGCCTCGTACGCCATCACCGGCCCCAGGTTCGAGCCACCGATGCCGATGTTGACGACGTTCTCGATCGGCTCGCCCGTGTGTCCGCGCCAGGCCCCGGACCGGACCGCTTCGGCGAACTTCGCCATCCGGTCGAGCACCTCGTGAACCTCGGCGACCACGTCCACACCGTCCACGACCAGCGAGGCGTGTTTCGGCATCCTCAGGGCGACGTGCAGGACCGAGCGGCCCTCCGAGACGTTGATCGGATCACCGGCGAACATGGCCTCGGTGCGCTCGCGCAGGCCCGACTCTTCAGCCAGCTGGATCAATAGTCGCAGCGTCTCGTCGGTGACCCTGTTCTTGGAGAAGTCCAGATACAGGCCGGCCCCTTCGGCTGTCAGGCGCTCGCCGCGGTCCTCGTCCTGAGCGAACAGCTCGCGCAGGTGCGCGTCTTTGATCGCGTCGTAGTGCGCTTCAAGCGCTCCCCAGGCCGGGCGCTTGCGCAATGGCGGGATCGCGCCCTCGTGCGGCGGTGCGCCCGCGCCTTCGCCTAGCGACACGCGGGTCCCTTCGCGCGGCGGGCCGCAGCCGTTTGACGCTCGTCGGGCACCCGTTCGCGCCCCGGGGCGCTACTCCTCGACGGGGGCGCCGGGGCCGGACTCGATCACGTCGCGCCCCCGGTAGGAGCCGCACGTCGCGCAGACGCGGTGAGGCAGCTTCGGCTGGTGGCACTGCGGGCACACGTTCGTGGCCGCCGGCACGATTTTGTGCTGCGCCCGGCGCTTATGTGTGCGCGAGTGGGAATGCTTCTGCTTCGGTGTCTCTCCGCCAGCCATGGTCGGCAGACTCTAGCAGCGGGTCGACGGCCGCGACCACCCGGTTGCGCCCTGAGCGCTTGGCCGCGTACAGCGCGCCGTCGGCGGCCCTGAACAGCTCGTCGTAGTCGACGCCCGTCCCGCCTGCGGCGCTGACGCCGAAGGAGACCGTCACCGGGATCCCGGTCGGTCGCGCGTCCTCGATCCCGGCTCGCAGGCGCTCGGCCGTGGCCTCGCCGCCCTGCCTGCCGACTCCGGGCAGCACGACCAGGAACTCCTCGCCCCCGAGCCTGTAGACCAGCTCGAACGAGCGCAACCGCTTGCGCAGCTCATAGGCGATGTCCCGCAGGACCGCGTCGCCGCGCTCGTGGCCGTGCTCGTCGTTGACCTTCTTGAAGGTGTCCACGTCGCACAGGACCATGCACACCGGCTGTCCCGTCAAAGCCGCCTGCTGTGAGATCTCGGCGAAGCGGCGCACCAGGGCGTGGCGATTCAAGAGGCCGGTAAGCGGATCGAGGATCGCCTCGTCGCGGTGATGCAGCTCGGCGGACTGCAGGGCCCATACGATCGAGACGATGCCGCTGAGCAGCGCCAGGGAGGCGATCAGATAGACGGGATATTCCAGGGTCGAGTCCAGGTTCACGCCCAGCGTGACAGCCAGCATCGCGACGACCGTCAGCGCGAGCGCCGCGATCACGACCTGGGGGCGAAACCGCGCTGCGACCATTCCCGCGGGCAGAGCCATCCATGGCAGCGCCGGGCTGCGTGGTCCGCCGCTGAGCGCGACTCCCACGGAGATCAGGCCCAGAGTGATCACGATCGCGCAGGCGCTTACGATCTCGGGTCTCGGGCTGATACGGATGCGGCGCTCGACGTTGGCGAAGTTCAGCATGCTCGCGGTCAGCAGCCCGAGCGTCCACCAGCCGATCCAGGGCGCGCTCGCCAGGAGCGCCAGGCCGACCGAAAGGGTGCCGACACGCCTGATCGTATGCACGCGGTCGCTCGCGTCGACGACGCGACCGCGGTCGAGTTCGGTCGGGCACAGCCAGGAACCCCCTTTCATCTGACCCTACTCGGCCGTTCGCATATTGGACTTTAGGCCATGTCTCTGTGTAGGACAATTGTCTACTGCGAGTGGAGTCGAGACGCTATGAAACCGGGGTCCCTATACGCTCAACCGATGTCCGTCCGAGCGATGTCCGCTCAACCGACGCCTCCGAACCGATGCCTCCGCGGCCGATCCCAGGCATCGGCGAGCTGATCGCCGAGCGCACCGGCGAAGAGCTGGAGCTCAACGATCGCTACCTGAACCCGCAGCTCGGCCGGATACTGCGCACACTTGGCTTCGAGCGCACCTGGACGGGGGGCGAGGGGGCGCACCTGATCGACTCGCACGGCGAGCGCTACCTGGACCTGTTCGGCGGCTACGGCGTGTTCGCGATCGGCCGCTCGCATCCGGCGGCCGTAGCGGCCGTCGAGGAGACGATGGCCGCCCGCACCGGCAACCTGCCCCAGCTCGGGGTCACCCTGCTGAGCGGCGTCCTCGCCGAGCAGCTGCTCGCGCGCGTGGGTGGGCGGGCTTCCAGAAATCTCGCCGCGATGGTGCCCGCCAACACCGGCACCGAGGCGGTCGAGGCTTCGATCAAGATCGCGCGCGCCGCGACCGGGCGACCACGGATTCTCTACGCCGAGCACGCCTTCCACGGGCTCACGCTCGGCTCGCTCTCGCTCAACGGCGACCCCATGTTCCGCGAGGGCTTCGGGCCCCTGCTGCCGGGCTGCAAGGCCGTGCCGTGGGGCGACCTCGACGCTCTGGAGCGTGCGCTCGCGGGTGGTGGCGCGGGCGGTGCTGGCGCGAGCGGCGAGGTTGCGGCGTTTATCGTCGAGCCGGTCCAGGGCAAGGGTGTGAACCTGCCGCCCGACGGCTACCTCGCCGGCGCCCAGCGGCTGTGCCGAGAAGCGGGCGCTCTGTTCGTCTGCGACGAGGTCCAGACCGGACTCGCTCGGACTGGGCGCTTCCTGGCCTGCGAGCACTGGGACCTCGAACCAGACATGGTCTGCCTGTCGAAGGCCCTCTCGGGTGGCTTGATCCCGATCGGTGCGGTGCTCGTGTCGAGAGCCGCCTTCGAGAAGGTGTTCGACGGGATGGAGCGCGCCGTACGCCACGGCTCCACCTTCGGAGGCAACGATCTGGCCGCCGCCGCCGCGCTGGCGACCTTGAAAGTGATCGAGGATGAGCGCCTGGCTGAGCGCGCCGAGCGTCTGGGGGCGCTGCTCTTGGAGCTGACAAGGCCGTTGGTCGAGCGTTACGAGGTCGTCGCCGACGTGCGCGGCCTCGGCCTGATGTGGGCGATCGAATTCGGACCGCCTTCCGGCGCTGG
>DATJWI010000067.1:0-2395 GCA_035501375.1 Solirubrobacteraceae bacterium | reverse complement strand
CGGTAGCCATGAGCGATCCCAAGCCGCCCGCTGATCGGCAGGGGGTCGAGCCGGAGGTTCTCGAGCGAGCCGCAGAGCGAGGAGCGGAGCGGGCGGTCGCGGAGTTCCGCAGTGTCTCCATCGAACGACAGGGGATGCTTCCCGACCCGGAGGAACTTGCGCGATATCAGACGCACTTCCCAGGGCTTGGCGAGCGCATCGTGAGTTGGACGGAAGACGAGTTGGATCACCGCAGGGCAATCGACAGGCGAGCGGTCGAGGCTTCCCTTCACCTCGCTGCCCGAGGACAGCGTTTCGCCTTCATCTGGGCAGTGCTCGCGCTCGCGGCCGCCGTGGTGTTGGCTCTAGATGGAAAGAATGCGGGCGCTATATCCGCACTTGCGGCCGCGGTCGTCCCAGTTCTCATCGCCTTCGCCGGCGGCGCGCTGAGAAGCCGTGCGAGCGACCAAGACCGCTCGTAGGATTAAGGTCGGCTGAGTTTCGGTCCCAACCGGGGCATCACCGACACCCTCATCACCGTCGCTGGCACGCTCTCGGGCAACAAGAGATGAGATGAGTCACTCCCACTCGATCGTGCCGGGCGGCTTTGAAGTTATGTCCAAGACGACCCGGTTGACCTCGCGCAGCTCGTTGATCATCCTCGAAGCGATCGTCTCCAGGAGGTCGTACGGCAGCCTCGCCCAGTCCGCGGTCATCGCGTCGTCGCTGGTGACGGCTCTGATGACCACGACATAGCCGTAGGTGCGCTCGTCTCCCTGGACGCCGACGGTCCGCACGTCTGGCAGGACGCAGAATGACTGCCACAGCTCGCGATACAGACCGGCCTTGCGGACCTCGTCTTGCAGGATGTGGTCGGCCTCGCGCAGGACGTCCAGGCGCTCCTTGGTCGCTTCGCCGCCGACGACCCTGATCGCGAGACCCGGCCCTGGGAACGGCTGGCGCCAGACCAGTCGTTCCGGCAGGCCCAGCTCGGCGCCGACCGCCCTGACCTCGTCCTTGAAGAGGGCCCGCAGCGGCTCGACGAGCTCGAACTGGAGGTCGTCGGGCAGGCCGCCGACGTTGTGGTGGGACTTGATCGTGGCAGCGCCGGTGCCGCCACCGGACTCGATCACATCCGAGTAGAGCGTGCCTTGGACCAAGAAGCGCACGTCCTCCTCGCCGGTTCTCGCGAGCTTGGCGGCCTCCTCCTCGAAGACTCTGATGAACTCGGCGCCGATCGCCTTGCGCTTGGCCTCGGGCTCGGTCACGCCCTTGAGCTTGGCCAGGAAACGCTCCTCGGCGTCGACCGCGACGAGCGGCACGCCGAACGTGTCCCTGAAGGCGCTGATCACCTGGTCGCCCTCCCCCTTGCGCATCAGGCCGTGGTCGACGAACACGCACGTCAGCTGGTCGCCGACCGCCCGGTGCACGAGCAGGGCCGCCACCGAAGAGTCGACGCCGCCCGAGAGCCCGCAGATCACCCTGGCCGATCCGACCTGGGCCCTGATCCGGGCGATCTGGTCCTCGACGATCGAAGCCGCCGACCAGGTCCGCTCACAGCCCGCGATGTCGGTCAAGAAGCGCACCAAGATGTCCTGGCCATACGGGGTATGCACGACCTCGGGGTGAAATTGGATCCCGTAGATCTGGCGCTCGTCATCCTCGACCGCAGCCACCGGCGAGGCGCTCGAGGACGCCAGCGCCCTGAAGCCCGGCGGTGGCTCGAAGACGGTGTCGCGGTGAGACATCCAGCAGGTCTGCTCGCGCGGGGTCCCCTCCAGAAGACGCCCGTTGTGGAGCACGGTCAGGTCCGAGCGCCCGAACTCGCCAACCTCGGCCTGCTCGACCCTGCCGCCGAGCTCGTGGACCAGGAGCTGCATGCCGTAACAGATGCCAAGGACCGGCACCCCGAGCTGCAACAGTCCCTCTCGCAGCCGCGGCGCCCCCGGCGCGTACACCGACGCCGGCCCGCCCGACAAGACGATGGCCTTCGGTTTGCGCTTGACGACCTCTTCGAGCGCGACCGTATGCGGCAGCAGCTCGCTGAAGACCCCGCAGTCCCTGATCCTCCTGGCGATCAGCTGCGAGTACTGGCCGCCGTAGTCCAGCACCACGACGGTCTCGGTGGTCTTGGGCGCGGCGCTCGGTCGCTCGGTCGCTAGCTCGGGGGGCGCGGCCGTCGGGCTAGTCATTGACGAGCGCGGGCACCTTGCCGCTCACGGCTCCCATGCCGACGGCCTGATCCCGCTGCAAGGCCTTGCCCTCGGTCTGCAAAGCCGGTGCGATCACGACCTCGGCCCTGTTGAACTCGGCTAGGTCCTTGTGGCCGCAGGTCGCCATCGACGTGCGCAAGCCGCCGAACAGGTTGAAGGTGCCGTCATTCTCCCTGGCCGGCCCGATGAGGATCTCCTCGAGC
>DATJWI010000066.1:0-13842 GCA_035501375.1 Solirubrobacteraceae bacterium | reverse complement strand
AAGCGCTCGGCCGCCGCAACACGGTCGAAGGGGAGGCCCGGCGCCTGCAGATGATGAAGCCCGGCGAGCAGCCCTACGTGATCGCCGGCCTGCCCGGCCACTAGAGCCAGCGAGCCGCGGCCGCCGAGGCCGGCCCGAGGGCGTACCCGGCGCCAACCGTCCGGGTCTGGTCCCGCCGCATCGGCCGGAACCGGCGTCCCCTTCGAGGTCGCTAACCTCGCCGGGTGGCCTCCTACGAGAACGCGGTCTACCAGTGGCAGCGCGCCGAGCGCCGCCTGAGCGCCGCATCAGCTGAGCGTCGCCCTTTGCTCGATCGCATCGTAAGCGAGCTCGTCGCCGACCTGCGCCGGCGTCTCGGCGGCCGCTTCACCGCCCAAGAGCTTGCCGACCTCTATGCCGAAGGGACCTCGTGGTGCATGCAGACGGCGATGGCGGCCGCTCCAGACGACCCCTGGGCATGGGACTCGAGCTTGGTCGCCGACGCCGCTTTCGGGTGCTACCTGCGCGAGGCCGCCGACTACGCCGGCGGACGTCTGGCGTTGAGTGAGGCGTAGGCCGCACGCGCATGCGCGCGCGGCCCCCCGGCGATGTGGTCCGCACGTGCGCGGGCCCGGTCACCAGGCCGCGAGCGGAACCTCAGAAAGCCTTCAGGGCGGCGTCCTAGACGTCGTCGCCGACGCGCTTGATGACGATCTGGTCCTCTTCGACGGTGACCGATATCGAACGGTGGCCGGCCCAGTGCTCGGCGTAGACCGGGTCGTCTTGGATCGCGGGATCGAGCCACAGGCCGTAGCCGTCCTCGCCGTGGTCGAACGTGCCTTCGAGGGGGCCTGCGCCGGCGCGTGAGGAACGCCGGCGACCGCCGCGGCGACTGCGCCGGCGGGTGCGACTCGGGGCCTCTTGCTCGTCGACCTCCTCTGTGTCGCCGGCCGCTGCTCGCTCGGCCTCGGCTTCGGCGCGTTCGCGCTCGGCTTTGGCTTCCGCGGCCTCGAGCTCGGCCGCGATCAGGGCGTCGTCCTCGGCCCTGAGGTCGACTTCGTCGGGATAGTCGGTCGGGCTCGGACCCGCGCCCTCGGTTGTCTCGCCGTTGCCGACAAGCTCGTTCTGGCGCTTGAACTGCTCGATGTCGCGCACGGTGACCTCGAGCTGATGGGCGACCCAGGCGTCGGTACGGCCTTGCCGGACCCACGTTCTGATCTGGTTGAGATGGGGGCGCAGTGACTTGCGAGCCATGGACGGTCCGGGAGACTAGCGCATGAGGCCCTTCCAACGAGACGGCGGACACCGGAGCGCGATGTCGGTGGGCCGAGCGGACAGACACCGGCGTAGGATTTGCGCTACCGCACTCGCTTCTGACCGGCCCGCCGACTATGCTTGACAGACCGGTATGACTGGGCCGTCCGGTCCGATGCCCGCCGGCCTAGAGGAAGGTGCGCCGTAATGCTGGTGCTGACGCGGAAGTCCAACCAGAGCATCATGATCGGGGACGACATCGAGATATCGGTGCTGTCGGTCATGGGTGACAAGGTCCGCATCGGCATCCAGGCTCCCCAGGACGTGCCTGTGTTCAGGACCGAGATCTATGTCGAGATCCACCGCGAAGACGGCGATGGGGCCACCGCCGGCGACGGCCAGGCGGCGACAGCCAAGGCGGCAGCGGCTGACAAGGACGCCGGCTAGCCCAGGAGCATGTAGAGCGTCTTGAACATGACGACGGTGACGACCGCCGCGGTCATGATCAAAGCCAAGACGAGCATCATGAAGCGGAACGAGCCGCGCTTGTGCCGGCGTTGGACTTCGCGCTTGAACGCACGCTGCTCGGTCGCCTTACGCAGGGACGCCCGGCGGTGCCGGTCGAGCGAGATCTCCTTGACGAAGGCCTGCTCGATCTCGGCCAGGCTCTTCATTTTCATGGTCTTAAAGGCTCCTGCTCAGCCGACCGGCGCCTCGGTCTCGGCGCGCTCGTAGACCTTGACGAACCTCAGATAGTTCTCGGCGATCTGTTTGGCGCCGACGACCCTTTCGATCTTGCCGGCCACATACGCTTTGAGCGGGTCCCACCAGATCGACCGGCCGATCGCGAAGCCCACGAAACCGTCTACGGGTGCAGCCTGGGCCAGCCAGTGGTCGACCTTGGCGTCGTCGGCACCGCGGCCAAGGACGACGCACACGACCCCGTCGCGCCCGCCAGACCGCGCCTGCGCGACCAGCATCTCGCAATCTGAGCGCTCGTCGACGCCCTCGATCTTCCAGACGTCGACCTCGATCCCGGCATCCTGGATCTCGGCGATCGCCCGGCGCATCAGCTCCGGCCTCAGCTCGGTGTCGTAGCGCTCGGAGTCGCCGCCGACGGCCTGCAGCTGGGCCTCCTCGGCGGGCACCAAGAGCTCGAACAGGAACCTGCGCTCGCGTTCGGCAAGCCAGTCGGAGAGCCTCTTGAGCTTGGCCAGCTGGTCGTCGTTGCCGGCGCGGTCGCCGTCCGGGTTGTAGCGGACCAAGACCTTCGTGAAGTCTGGGTCGAAGCGCTCGATGTGCTCGCCGAAATCGTCGCCGTACTGGAAGTCGAACATGCTCTGGCCAGAGCGCTCGGCCGGCATCGCCAGCTTCAGGCCCTTGGCCCTGGCCTCCTCGGGCACCGTCGAGCCGAACTGCTCGTCGACGAGCACGCCCGTCACAGTCGGGTCCGCGCCGGCGGCGACCGCCTGCGCGAGCCCCTCGAAGATGAGGTGCTTGGCGTCGGCGATCATCGCGGTCTGCTCGCCGTCGGGCTCGCCCTCGATGCCAAAGAACTTCTTCTGAAACGAGCCTCTGTGGTCGAACGCGAGTATGTACAGCTTCTGGTCATATCCTGGTCTCATGGCCTGAGTATCCCACGGTTGGCGATCGCCGGGCCCCCTGGCCGGCGATCGCGGGGGTCTGGGACCGGTGCCTGCGGGCGGGCAGACCGACGACCGCGCGCCCGCGGACCGGCGCTCGCGATGCGTCGCGGCTCGGTGGTCACCCGGTCCGCGCGGGTTCTGCCTGGTGGTGAGCCGCGGCCCGGCCGGCGCGCGCTGAAGGCTCCGTAGAATGGGAGCACGATGGCCCCCAGCCCCGACCTGTTCGTGGTGTGCAAGCAGTGCGGGTCGGAGGTCAGCCCGTACATCACCGAGTGCCCTTATTGTGGCGCCAGGCTGCGCCAGCGCGCCCCGAAGCTGCCGCGCATGAAGGGGTCCGGGCGGGCCACTCGGGGGCTGGCGCGCCTGCGCCTGCTCGGCCGTACGCCCTCCGGCGCAGGCGCTCGCGAGCGCGGCGTCCCAGGGAGCCAAGGGGCCGTCTGGCGCCGGCGTGGCGTCTCGGGGGGCGTCTGGCGCCGGCGCGGCTATCGCAGCGATGCGTTCGCGGCCGGCCTTCCGTACGCGACGATCGCCCTGGTCGCAGCCGGCTGCGCCGGTTGGGTCGCGGTGCGCGGAGGCTATGCCAGCTTCTTCGAGTCGGCGATCGTCGGCCCGTTGAACGGCGACTGGTGGAAGCTGTTCAGCAGCCCGTTCGTGTATGTCAACGGGCTGTACGCGTTCGTTGCCCTGCTGAGCACTGCGATCTTCGGCTGGCTCTTGGAGCGCCGCCACGGGCCGGTCGCGGTCATTGCCGTGTTCTTCGGAGGAGCCGTGTCGGGTGCGCTCGTCGCCGAGGCCGTGTACCCGTTGCCGATCGTCAGCGGCGCCAACGCGGCCGCGCTCGCCTTGATCGCCGCCTGGTCGGTCCCCGATGTCCTGGCCGCTCGCAGAAGCCGCTACTACGAGGGCGAGCTGCTCGGGGCTTGCGCGTTCGCGGCCGTACTGCTGCTGACGCCGTATGCGCGCCCGGAGGCATCTTGGCTGGCGGGGTTCGTCGGCGCCTGTGTCGGGCTCGTGCTCGGCCTCGGCCTGACCTCGATCGAGTCGCCCGAAGACTGATTCTTGTCGGTCTCGCGTCCGCAGTGTGCCGGCACTGTGTTCTGGGCATGCCTCTTTGCGATCCGGGGAGCCTGCGATCGGCGGGTCTTTGCTTTGGTCTTTATCTATTCAGACCCTACCTATTCAGACCCGTCAACAAAACCCACGCACCCTTTCGTACCAGTTTCCTAAAGACCCGACATAAACTATTTGGTGGGGGTAGAAAACCTACCCGGTCCATTTTGGAGCCATGCTCCAGCCCCCATTCCGGGCGCGGCCGGACCCGAGCTCGATCGGCATATGATGAGAGCCCACATCTGACCCCGACACCCCGACACTGGAGCGCCCACGATGGACATCCGCTTTCTCGGCCACGCGGCATTCGAGCTCAAGGACGGCGAGACCTCGGTCCTGATCGACCCCTTTCTGACAGGCAACCCCAAGGCCGCCGTCGCGGCCGACGAGCTCAGCCCCCAGGCGATCCTCCTGACCCACGGCCACGCCGACCACATCGGCGACACCTCCTCAATTGCCACGCGCGCCGGCTCAGAGGTGGTAACGATCGTGGAGATCGCCAACGAGCTCTCCGGTGACGGAGTCGAGAACGTCAGAGATCCGAACCTCGGCGGCACCGTCACGTCCTCCTGGGGCTCCGTCAAGCTGGTGCCCGCCTGGCACACCTCGACGACTCCCAAAGGGACCGTCAACGTGCCCGCCGGCCTGATCGTGAGGTTCGCCGGCAAGACGATCTACCACCTCGGCGACACCGCCTTGTTCTCGGACATGAAGCTGATCGCTGAGACCAACGGCCCGATCGACGTCGCCCTTATGTGCATCGGCGGCCACTACACGATGGACCGCCACGACGCCGTCTCGGCGGCCAAGCTGATCGGCGCCAAGCAGGTCATTCCCTGCCACTACAACACGTTCCCGCCGATCCAGGCCGACGCCGGCGCATTCAAGTCCGAGGTCGAAGCCGCCGGCGCCGGCGAGGTCATCGTGCTCGAGCCCGGCGAGTCCCACTCCCCATGAGCTTCACCAACGCCGTCGTCCTGATCGAGGCCGAGCGCGACGCGCTGTCGACGCTCGGAGCGGCTCTTGCCGACATCGAGGGCGTGGCCGAGGCCTACTCGGTCACGGGCGAGTGGGACTTCGTGGCGATCGTAAGGGTGCCCGACCACGAGCAGCTGGCCGACGTCGTCACCGGCGAGATCGGCCAGCTGTCGGGGGTTACGCGCACGCAGACGATGGTCGCGTTCGCCGCCTACTCGAGGCACGACCTCGAGGCCCTGTTCTCGCTCGGCGAGTGACCCGCCCGGCCACGATGCCCTCGATTCCGTTGAAGCCCGAGTACGGGCCCACGCTCGGCCGGCTGCTGGCGCCCCGCTGGAACTCCTACCCGAGGCTCGTCCGGTCGGCCGCCATCCTCGCCGCCCTGGCTTTGCTGGCGATCCTGGTCGGCGCCGCCCTGACGCTCGTCAACTCGAGCTACTCCCAGAGCGGCCCCGTGCCGTTCGGCTTCGACTACCGCGACCTCTACAAAGTCCCTGCCGGGCCCGGCCAGTACGTACAGGTCCGTGCTCCGAGCCACGGCCGGCTGCGCGAGTCCTTCGCCGTCGGGCCGCTTCGACTTCCAAGCTATAAGGGCTCCCTGAGCGCGGAGCTGCCGGTATATGCCTCGTCTTACATCGACGAGCTGCGTCATGTCGACGCCGGCTTCGTGCTGCGCGGCGAGGGCAAGACCAGGGTGAACACGGTGCCCGCCTACGACATCCTCTACACCAGGAAGATCCTGGGCTCGACCTATTACGGCCGCGATGTCCTGCTCCTGCCAGGACATGCCGGCGCCCGGCTCGGCGTTCGCATCACGATGCTCTCTGAGCCCCACGCCGATCCCCGCGTGACCTCGCCGACCTCGGTCGGCACGACCGGCACGCTCGAACTGCCGCTCGAGACCTTCACGATCGGCTAGGGCCCGGCCTGCTCGGCCGTGGCCTCAGCTTCACTGGCCCCGTTCGGGGGAGACGGCAGCTGGTCCGAACTCTGCGACGAGGGCTGATCCGCCGCCTGTGGCGCCGGTTCGGCCGGGGGTGTCGCCGGTGAAGAGGAGGGCGGTTCCGTGGGAGCCGGTTCGGCTGGGGCCGATTCGACCGGCGTGCCGTCGGCCGCAGGGGCGCTCACAGCGCTTTCGGCCGGCGAGGGCGTGCCTCCGGTGGGATCTGTGGCCGCCGGCGGCGCGCTCGCAGCGGCGTCGGGCTGCGGGCCGCTGGTCGCGCTCGCGGGCAAGGTCGTGGTCTCGGTCGTCACCTCGGTGACCGGCGCCGCGACGACCGGCTTGGGCGCGGGCTGCGCGCCGGCCGTGCCAGGCTGCTCACCGGAGGCCAAGCCCACGCCGGTCTTCGGCGACCTGCCATGCGCGGCGCCCAGCCGGCGATGGCCGTTCGCGAGCCTGTTACCGGTGCTGACCGGCTGCGCGACCGTGTGCACGACAACCGGTTCGATCGCATGTGAAGCGGACGCCGATGCCGAGGCGGAGAGCGTGGCCGAATGGTGTCGGCGAACGGGGCCGGCGTGCTGGGTGGCGACCGCTGTGACGATCGCGGCGGCCGCCAGCCCCGCGACGGCCTTGGTAGCGACAGCTCCCGCGCCGGCCGTCAGCAGGCCGCTCCCAGCGCCAGCGGCCGTGGCTCCGGCACTCGCGGACGCACCGGCGCCAGCGGTCGCACCGGCGCTCGCGGTGGCCCCGACGTGGCCTGCCGAGGCGGTCGAGCCGAGCTTGGTCAGCAGCAGCTTGCGGGCCAAGAACAGAGGCCCCACCGGGAAGATCGCGGCCAGAGCCCGGTTGTTCTGGCGCAGATGCTTCTTGAAGGAGAGGCAACGTTCGCAACCGCGCACGTGCCTGCGCGCGGGCGCGCTCAGCTTGGTCAGACCCTCGGCGACCTCGCCCAGCTCGCAGCGCACCGTCTCACAGCTCAGCTCCCGCGACTCGGCGGCCTCCGCGAGAGATATGCGCGCGCGCACGAGCAAGGACTTGACGGAGGGCACGGTCGTCTCCATCGCGTCGGCGATCTGGTCGTAAGAGAGCGCGTCGATCTCGCGCAAGAGCAGCGCAGTGCGCTGCGTCTCGGGCAGGCCCTTGACGTCGCCCAGCAGTTGCCTGAAGCTCTCGCGCCTCATCACGCGATCGCCCGTCGACAGGCCGTTGTCGGCGTAATGGACATCCATCGAGTCGACGCCGATCGCGGTCGCCTTGCGCAGATGGTTGAGCGAGCGGTTGCGCGCGATCCGATACAGCCACGGCCTGACGTTGATCTCGCGCTCGTCAGCCAGGACGGCATTGAACGCGGCCGCGAACACCTCCTGCAGCACGTCCTCGGCGTCCTCCTTTGAGCCAAGCATATGCCTGCAGAAGGCCAGCAGCCTGGACTGGTAGCGTCCGAACAGAACCTCGAAGGCGGCGTGCTGGCCGCGCCTGGTCAAGGCGATCAGACGCTCGTCGGACTGCAACCGCAACAGCGCCGACGGGCCCGCCAGGCCCGGCATCGACTTCTGCGTTAGAGCTGAGACCTCCACGGCAAGCGGTCCCTTTCTGGCTGCCTTTTTTCGCTATCTGACCTGATCGACACGGTAGCAACCAAAAAGTTGCGCAACCTAAAGAAATCCACTGCCCAGGCTAAAGAGATCGCCTGCCCGGGCGGCTAGGATCGGTGTGCCCGGGTGGACAAACTGGCAAAGTCGGCGGACTTAAAATCCGCAGCTCGAACGAGCTTACGGGTTCGACTCCCGTCCCGGGCATTCGAACGACCGCCCCCAGCTAAGCGGGTGCGAGATGCCCTCACGGACGGGGCCCGATTGTCCCCGTCCGGGAGAGCGCTCGCATCCCGCGCCGTTCGACTCCCGTCCCGGGCACTCGAACGATAGAGTCGCGCTTATGGCCGCCGAGACCGACAGCGCAGCGGAGACCTACCACGGCGGGCGCCTCGTCGCGCGGCGCCTGAAGGCGCATGGGGTCTCCAAGCTGTTCACGCTCTCGGGCGGGCACCTGTTCTCGATCTACGACGGCTGCCTCAAAGAGGAGATCGCGATCGTGGACGTCAGGCACGAGTCGACGGCGGCCTTCGCCGCCGAGGGATGGGCGAAGGTGACCAGGGAACCAGGCGTCTGCGCGCTGACGGCCGGCCCGGGCGTCACCAACGGGATGAGCGCGACGGCCAGCGCTCAGGCCAACCACTCGCCGATGGTCGTCCTCGGCGGACGCGCGCCGGCGGGTCGCTGGGGGATGGGTTCCCTGCAGGAGATCGACCATGTTCCGTTCGTCAGGCCCCTGACGAAGATGGCGGTCACGCCGGAGAGCACCGCCGAAATACCGGGCCTCTTGGACGAGGCCTTCACCGCCGCGCTGGCCCCCCACGGCGGGCCGACGTTCGTGGACTTCCCGCTCGACTACGTGTTCATGGAGGCCGCCGAATCGGAGAAGCTCCTCGACGGCCCGTCCCCTCGCCCGAGCAGGGGCGCCGACGGGGCGGCGATCGAACGGGCGGCCGCGCTGCTGCGCGGCGCCGAGCGGCCGGTCGTCATGGCCGGGACCGACCTGTACTGGGGGCACGGCGAGCAGGCGCTCCTGGAACTGATCGAAGCGCTCGGGATACCGACGTTCCTGAACGGGCTCGCGCGCGGGTGCGTACCCGCCGACCACGACCTGTTCTTCTCGAGAGCCCGGTCCCACGCCTTGAAGGGCGCGGACGTGGCCCTCGTGATCGGGGTGCCTATGGACTTCAGGCTCGGCTTCGGCTCGTCCTTCGGCGAGGACACCGAGATCGTCGTTATCGATGTGGCCGAGCCCGAGCGCCGTCATCCAAGGCCCGTCGCCGCCGAGCTGTACGGCGCTCTCGCGCCGACGCTCTCAGATCTGCGCAGCGCCACGGTCTCGGCCAGCTCCGGTCGCGGCTCAGGCGGTGGTGGCGGCGGCCAGGGTGGCGGTGACTGCGGTTGGGCCCTCGACAGCAAGGCCTGGATCGATGATCTGCGTGCCGTCGAGGTCGAGCGCCGCGAGGCCGAGCGGGTCGAGCGCGAGGACGACCGCGCGCCGCTGCACCCGATGCGCCTGTATGCCGAGCTGAGCAAGGTCCTCGACCGCGACGCGATCGTGATCGGCGATGGCGGCGACTACGTCTCGTATGCCGGCCGTGTCGTCGACTCCTTCGAGCCCGGCTGCTGGCTCGATCCGGGGCCGTTCGGCTGTCTTGGCGCGGGCCCCGGCTACGCGCTCGCTGCCAAGCTGGCGCGGCCCGACCGCCAGGTCGTGCTGCTGCTCGGCGACGGCGCCTTCGGGTTCTCGGGCCTCGAGTTCGACACGCTCGCGCGCCACGGCGTCAACGTGGTCGGAGTGATCGGCAACAACGGGATCTGGGCTTTGGAGAAGCACCCGATGGAGTTCTTGTACGGCTACTCGGTGGCGGCCGACCTGCGTCCGGCCACGCGCTACGACGAGGTCGTGCAGGCGCTCGGCGGCCACGGCGAGCTGGTCGAGCGCCCAGCTGATGTCGTGCCGGCGCTGGAGCGCGCCTTCACGAGTGGGACGCCCGCGCTCGTCAACGTCATTACCGACCCAGCCGTCGTCTATCCGCGCAAGTCGAACCTCGCCTGAACGCGGGCCAAGCCTGGCCAGGCCTTCGATTTCGGGATCGCTTCCGCTCACATGAGGAAGCCGCCCTATGGGCGGCTTCCTCGGGGCGGGACCTCGAGGACAGGCAGGGGTATGTGTCCTCGAGGTTGCGGCCCGGACGCGTGATCACCGATGGTCAGGTCGGTGTAGTCCAGGCCTATGGACCAACGGAGCAGGCGTCCACCAGCACACGCCGTCTCCTCCTACAGAGTATCAGATGTCTGAACTCCCGTGTAAAGCTGAATTTAGGACAATACCGGGAAACGTTTATGGAGGAACAGGTCCTTCGACGGGCCGGCTACGTCCGAGTGGTGTTGTCCATCTGCGCGGGCGATTGGTCAGGGGCTCGCCGTGCGGGCGATTGGTCAGGGGCTCGCCGTGCGGGCCAGGGTCAGGAGCCCGCCGTGCAGGATGTCGTGCTCCGAGACTTCGACCTCCTCCAGGCCGAACGCCCGCATCGCCTCCGACAGCAGGACCATGCCCGCGACGATCGTCGGGGCTCTGTCCGGGTCGAGCCCGATGACCTCCCTGCGCCTGGCTTCGTCCATGTCGGCCAGCCGCGCAAGCAGCATCTCGACCGTGGCCAGCAACAGCCGGTAGCCGTGCACCCTCGCCGGGTCGTACGGGTCCAGCTCCTGGTCGATCGCGGCCGCCGCGGTCGCGGTTCCGGCGACCGCGATCCCCTTGGTCACCGCTCTGCGCTCGGACTCCGGCAGGCCGGAAAGGAAGACCGCCCTCGTGTCGGCCGCCAAGGCCTGCAGCTCGCTCGGCTCCGGCGGGTCGCTTTCGATGTGGCGCTCGCTCATCCTGACCACGCCCGCTGGCAGCGAGCTATGGAAACCGGCCTCGCCGTTCGACCCCACGATGAACTCGGTCGAGCCCCCGCCGATGTCGATCACGACGGTCGGGCCAGCCGAGCCCGGGACGCCGGGGCCGGCTATGCCCGGGGCATCGCGGCCGGCCGCCGCGCTCGCGACCGAGGCCCGAAGGCCGCTCTTGCCGCTCCGGCCCGCCGGCTGCCCTGACATCGCGCCGAGGAAGGTCATCTTCGCCTCTTCCTCGCCCGACAAGATCTTCGCGTCGAGGCCGTATTCGTACTTGATGCGGTCCGCCAGCTCGCGCCCGTTGGCCGCGTCCCGGACGGCCGAGGTCATCACCGCCAGGTTCGGGTAGTCGCCGCCGGCGGCGCCGGCGCCCGAGTCGCCAGGGGTCGAAGGTTCGGGGGCGGTCGGGAGTTCGGGGGCATAACCGTCCGGTAGGCCGCCGGCGCCCGAGTCCCCGGGGGCGGTCGGATCGCCGGCGATCGAGAGGCCAGGGGCGTAGGCATCGATCTCGGCTCGGTAATCCGCCAGCACCGCGTACACCCGCTCGCAGGCCTCCGGCGCGAGCCTGCCGGCGGTATCCACGCCGGCGCCGAGCCTGGTCACGCGCGATCTCCTGACCAGTTCCTCGATCTTGCCGTCTTCGCTGACCTCGCCGATCAGGAGCCTCGTCGAGTTGGTGCCTATGTCGACGACGGCCGCCCGCATTGGCTGGTGATGCTAGTCGGCTGCCGTTCGGCCTGATCGCCGCCCGGAGGCGCGTTGCGGGCGCGGGGCGCGAGGCAGGGCTGAGAGGACGAGCCGGAGTCGAGTCGGGAGGCCGACCTGGGCCCGCGTCGCTCGGCGTCGGGTCCGGAGCGGCCCGGTCCGGAGCTGGCCGATCGAGCGGCCGGAGGTGCCCGAGTTTGCTACAACAAGAGGACCACGCCGCGGGGTGGAGCAGTCTGGTAGCTCGTCGGGCTCATAACCCGAAGGTCGCGGGTTCGAATCCCGCCCCCGCTATAAAGCGAAAGCCCCGGAAATCCGGGGCTTTTGTTGTTCTTAGGGTCGAAGTGGAGACCTGTAGGCGGGCTGGGTGCTAACTGAAGTGCGAACATGCTCGCTGGGAGTCGTCGGCGCAGGCGTGTTCGGTGTTCGCAGATTCGGGGGTCTATCTCCCCGATACGGAGGTTGTTGGTTGTCGGAGGTGCTGGGGAGGGTTCGGGACGCCGGGATTGGCTCTGGGATCGGGGATTTGGCGGGCGCCTACGCGCGCCGCCATTTCGCTGCAGGAGGCGATTTCGGGCGGGACCGCCCACGCCGGTCCGCGTGGGCGGTAGGCGACCTTTCCGGTCATGGCTCGGCCCGTGCTCCTGCGCTGGGGCGAGGGTGCCCTCAGCGCCGCACGTAGCGCTGCGTCAGCGAGGCGACGGTCACGGTCAGCACGGTCCAGCTGAGGACAACCGAGACGACATACGCCCAGGCGGCGGTCCGGGTCGAGGCCCACAGGGCCTTCTGCCCGAAGTCCACGAGAGGCGCGATCGCTTCCAGGGCGTACAGCGGCGCGCTGAACGGCGGCGGATGGGACGTCGGTGCTACCGGGACCATGTCATGGGCGGTGTGTTCGAAGATGTACCAGTCGGCCAGGTAGAGGATCCCAAGCGCGATCAGCCCGCGGTACCAGCGGTAGCCGAAGCCCAGCAGCCCGAACGCGGTCCCCCACACCCTGCTCAGCGCCCGCTGCGCCGGGTGCGCGTGGTCGGGGCGCCGGTAGCGCTCGCGCTCCTTCTCCATCAGTACCCGGCGAGCGTGATGCTCGCAGCCGTCGCGCCGATAGACGGAGGCGAGCTGCTCGTAGGCCTGGGGGACGTACGCGGGCTTCTCGGGCTCGGCTGCCGGCGCGCCTTCCTCGGGCAATGCTGCGCGCAGCCAGCCCAGCCTCACCTGTAGTCCGCCGGCTCGCTCGCTGAGTGTCTCGTAGATCAGGCCGTTGATCCGTGCCCGATAGCGGACCGACCCCCAGGCGTCGTCGAAGTGTCCGATGCGCGAGCGGGTCAGCTCGACGGGACCGCGCGGCGGGAGCCTCGTCGGCAGAGCGAGGTTGTGCACGTTGGCCCCTTCGAGGTCAACCGCCGATCCGCGCCTCGTGCGCAGTGCGGCATCGCTGAGCTGCAACAGCCCGCCGATGCTTGCTCCCGTGAGGGCGAGCGTCCCCGAGACGGCTGTACTCTCGTCGGTGCGCAGGTCGGCGCCGATGAGGACTTTGCTGGCCCGTATCCCCCGTGGGTAGATCTTCGCTGCCGAGAGGTCGATGCTGCCGGCGATCGCCGCGTTCACGAGCGTGATCCCGCCGTGGGCTTTCGTTCCCCGGCAGATGACGTCCTGGCCGACGCTCGCGCCGTCGGCGGTCAGCGCCTCGCCACGGCTGTTTGAAAGCTCAGCGTGCGCGAGGTCAAGCTGTCCCCCGATGCGAGCGCCGAGCAGCCCGACCCACCTTACGCGGCTGCGTGAGAGCGAGAGGTCTCCGGTTGTCTGCAGCTGCCGCGCTTCCAGTGCGGGCACATCGCAGTCGATCAGCGAAAGCCGCGAGAGTTTCGCCTGGTCGACCTTGATCGACTCCGAGAAGCGGCAGCGGTGGAAGTCAATCGGGCACTGCACCGTTCGCCCCTCGAGGTCGAGGTGCCCCTCGATGCTCGCGCCGAGGATGCGCAGGACGTGTCTGGGTATCTCATCGCTCGTGAGCAGCCAGACGAGGAAGGCAGCCCGCACCGGCTGCGCCCCTGGTCGCTGGGGCTCGTGCTCGGTGCACCTTGCGACCTGGCCCGTCGTCACGGCCTGCCATATCGCGACCTCTGGTTCGCGCAGCCCTCGCGGAGCCGTTTCCTTGAGGCTTTCGAACGGCGGCGTTGCCTCCCCCGGGTCGCCCTCCGCATCGTTGGGGTCGCCGAGAGCTAGCGGCACTTGACGGGCTTGCAGCCCGTACGGCACTTGCTGGCATCGGCCGAGATCCAGGTGTTCTGCACCGGCTCTCCGAAGGCTGCGTGGTAGTGCTCGAGCGTCTCCTCGTAGGCGTCGTGGAGGGCCTGTTCGTCCTCGGGGCCGCGCATCCCGAAGTAGGGGAAGTGATCCATAAAGCGGCCGAAGATCACATCGCAGTCGCGGCGGTAGGCGATCGTGTCCAGGATGTGCTGGTGCCACATCTCATCGACGAGTTTGCACGGGACGATGTTCGCGTCGGGGTGGGCCAGGCGAAGCGCGAGGAAGCGGCGGTACTCACGCTCGAGCAGATCGAGGTGCTCCGGTCCGTATCCCTTGCCCTCCTCCGGGTCCGCGAGCTTTCCGCGGATTGCGCTCAGGTCGAGTTGGCGCTCAAGCGTTGCGAGCGCCTCGTTTGGCGAGATGAGCGTTGCGAGAGTCATCATTCTGTACCTCCAGGATCGGGCTTGGTTAGCGGTGAGTGTGC
>DATJWI010000065.1:0-2338 GCA_035501375.1 Solirubrobacteraceae bacterium | reverse complement strand
CGAAGCGGCGCAGGCAGGGCGCGCCGGAGGCGACCGAGACGGCGAGGTCGAGAGCCAGGAACGACTTGCAGCACTTGGGCTCGCCGCCGACGATGCCGACGGCCTCATCCGACCACAGCCCGGCGACGAGCCAGCGATGCTCGTCGGCGCGCTCGGCCAGACGCCAGGCGGGCTCGACGGGCAGCATGTTCGTCAGCGGCCGGTCGCCCGGCGCCGGGCCGGCCTCGCCTCCGGGGGCGGGGCGGCGCACATCTCCAGGAACAGCTTCTCGTCGATGTGGGGGGCCTCGCGCTGGGCGGCGGCGTCGAGCAGCTCGGCGGCCATGTTCATGAGCGCGCGCGGGTTGCCCTGCGCGTGATCGGCGAGGGTCGCGATCAGCTCGGGCGTCATCAGCCTGGCGGCGCCGGCCTCGTGCAGCGCGTGCGCGAGAAGCTCGGCGAGCTCGTCGGGCGTCGCCCGTTCGAGGGCGAGACGGACGCGGCAGCGGCTGTCGAGCGCAGACAGCTCGTCGGAGCGCAGCCGTTGCAGCAGGCGGCCGTCCCCGGCGAGCACCACGGTGAGGAGAACGTGGCTGTCGAAGCGGGCGGACGACAGCAGGCGCAGCTCGGCGAGGACGGCGGCCTTCATCTCCTGCGCCTCGTCGGCGATCAGCACCGGGCGCGACAGGGCGGCGTCGATGTGCGCCTGCCAGCGGTCGCGCAGGACCTTGGCGCCGGCCCAGCGGTTGTGGGGAGAAAGCTCGACGCCGAACAGATCGCCCATCTCGCGATAGAAGTCGGAGAGGCCTGACTGCGGCCGGCTGATGACCCCGACCTTCACGTCCCGCCTGGCCTCCAGCCGGTCGGCGAGAATGCGCAGGGTGACCGACTTGCCGGCGCCGGGCGCGCCAGTGACGAGGGCGAAGCCGCCCTCGCCGACGAGCTGCTCGGCGCGCCAGCAGAAAGATTCGATGCGGCGGCCGACGTGCAGCGCCTCGACGGGCACGTCGGGAGCGAAAGGGTTCCACTTGAGGCCGTAGAGGGCGAGCATCTTCCTGTTCATGAGGCCTCTCCTTCGTCCTCGTGCTTGGGGAGATAGGCGGGCGGAAGCCCGGCGCGCGACTGAGCGTCGAGCAGGCGCTTGAGCAGCGGCGGGATGGGCGATGCGGGCTGCGCCGGCTCCGACGGCGGGGCGCCGAGCGGCTCGAGCGACCGGCGCAGGCCGCTGGCGTTCTGCGTCCTGTCCTGCGGATAGAGGCGGGCCAGCACATCGCCGGTGCGCTCGTCGACGAGGTGGACGGCGCTCAGGTCCCACTCGGCGTAGCGCACCTCGACACGGGCGAGATGGCGATAGCGGTTCGGCAGCTCGAAGCGTCGGCCGTCGATGACGATGCTGCCGTCGCTCTTCTTCTGCGTGCGCCTGGCGCTGCGGGTGAAGGCGAGGCGGAGCGCGACGCTGCCCGGACAGGGCCGCGTCACCGCCGGCCCTTCGAGGAAGCGGGCGAGCGGCGTGGCGCCGATCTCGGAGTGGACCGTTCGGTTGTACTCGTGCTCGACCCAGGCCTGCGTCGCCTCGTTGAGGAACGCCAGCGTCAGGTCGGGCACATGCTCCAGCATGGCGACGAGCCGGCCCTCGACCGGACCCCAGAACGCCTCCTGTTTCGCATTTTGGTACGGTGAATAAGGCAGGGTCGTGTGGTGCAGGACGCCGAGGCGCGCCAGGCCTTCGCTGATCTCGGCCGCGGTCATGGCCGAGCCGTTGTCGCTTAAGCCCGCGCGCGGCAGGCCGCGCTTCTGGAACGCCTGGGCGAGGCCGTGCGCGATCACCTCGGCGGTCTCGGACAGATACCATTGGAGATGGCAGGCCAGGCGCGAGCGATCGTCGAGCACGCCGAACAGAATCGGCGTCACCCACTCGCCGCGCGGCGTCAGCACCTTGCGCGACCCGTGGTGGCAATCCCAGTGCCACAGGCCGTTGACGTACTCGGCCTCGTAGCGGCGGATCTCGCGCTCCACGATGCGCGCCTCGGCGCGCTCGGCTCCTTCCGTCTGGCGCAGGGTGAGGCGGCGGCGCTTGTCGAGGCCGTTGGCTCTCATGAAGCGGCGCAGCGTGGGATAGGACGGCACGGGCCCGAGGCCGGGCTGCGCCTCGGCCAGAGCGACGAGGTTGTCGTGGTGGAGCTTGACGCTCCAGCTCTTGTGGGCGGCGTACTGGGCGAGGACGGCGCGCCGAACCGCCTCACCGACGGCAGGCTGCTGACCGGCGTCGGCGCGCAGCTTGCGGCGAAGAACGGTCACCGGATCGGTGCGCTCGCGCAAGGCGCGGTAGTACCAGCGCTCGATGGTCGAGAAGCCGAAGC
>DATJWI010000064.1:0-6224 GCA_035501375.1 Solirubrobacteraceae bacterium | reverse complement strand
GGCCGTCATCACATACCTGGACACGCAGGACCCGCGCGCGGCGGGGCGGGCACGCACGCGCTACGAGTGCCTCCAGCCGTATGCAGGCGACAGCGCCGAGTACGGCCAGGCGGTGCTCCTGGGCGTCAGCGAGCCCTGCCGGCGCCGGGTGATCGAGCAGCTGGTGGAGCTGCGCCGCCTGGCCGGCGCGTATCTCTCGCGCGACGGGCTGGCCGCCGAGGACGAGTACTTCTTCGCCGAGCAGAACGCCGCGATCGTCGCGAACGCCGAGGAGTATTACCGCACGATGTTCGGCGACCGCGCCGGATCCTGGAATCAGCGCGATCGACACATGGCGGACACGCTCGACCAACTGCTTGCCCATCTTGATCGTCACGGCGGCACGGCGCGAGTGTTGGTGTGGGCGCACAACTCGCACGTCGGCGACGCGCGCTCGACCGAGATGGCCAAGCGCGGTGAACTGAACATCGGCCAGCTGCTGCGCGAACGCCACGGCCATGACATCGTCAACGTCGGCTTCACGACCTACACGGGGACCGTCACAGCGGCCTCGGAGTGGGGCGGAGCCGCTGAGCGCAAGCGCGTGCGAGCCGCCTGCCCGACAGCTACGAGGCGCTCCTGCACACCACTCGAATGCCGGCCTTCCTGCTGTGCCCGCTGGCCGCGGGCGACAGTGGCCGCGCGCTTTCAGAGCCGCGCCTGGAGCGCGCGATCGGCGTGATCTACCATCCCCAGACCGAACGCCAGAGCCACTGGTTCGCCGCGAGCTCCTCTCGCGCGCCGAGCAGCCGGCGCTGGTGCTCGACGATCCCGGCGGACGCTACCTGGAGCTCACCGGTCCCCGCGTCGAGACCCTCGAGCCACGCGGCACGGGCGACTCGATGTTCGCTGCGCTCGGGGCCAGTCTCGCGGGCGGCCAGGAGCTGGACGCTGCGCTGCGTTTGGCGATGGCGGCCGGCTGCCTGAACGCCACCCGGCACGGACTCGGCACGGGGGCCCGTGCACAGATCGAGCAGCTGAGCCACCACATCGAGATCGCGGAGCTGAACCCCGGCACAAAGAGAGCGTGAGTGCCGTCGACGTTGCGGCTGAAAGCCGCTGGCCGGTTGGGCGGTCGTTCCTCGCGGAACACTCACGCTCTCCACGTCGATACTGACCGTCTGCGGCGAACATCTCATCCCGGCAAACCGCTCGACCGCATCCGGAGTTCTCCGCAGACTCGCCCTGATGCTCTGCGCCATGACCAGCGACGTTATGAGCGTCCCGCGTCCTGTTCGCCCGCTATGCATTGCCACGCCCCGATCGAGGCCCTGACATGATCGATGTGGTACAAGGCAGATCGTCCGTCCAAGACAGACCGTATGACTCAGACTGGAGGCGGTCACATGCAGGCGAGCAGGGCGACGTCCGGCGAGCAGCCGGCGCCGCGGGAGCGCAAGCGCAACCCGTTCACGAAGTCGGCCGGAGGAGGGCGGGCTCTCAGTGCCGTGATGCTTCCGCTCTTCACGATCTGGCCGCCGCGCGGGTTCGGCGTGCTCACGACAACCGGACGGCGGACCGGCAAGACGCGCCGCAAATGCGTTCGCGTGGTCCGGCGAGGCGATGAGGCATACCTTGTGATGCTGGGACCGGCGCTCACCGGACAGGCCGGCCCCAAGGTTGTCGCGGCCTGGCTGTGGAACATCCGCGCCGACCCGAACGTGCGCTTGCGAATCCGTGGCGGAACGTTCGCCGGCAGCGCACGGGAGATCGAGGAGGGGCCTGAGAAGGAGCGGGCGAGACAGGCGTACTGCGAGACAGTGCACACGTTCGACTACATCGAGTGCGACTTTCATACGAGCGGATGGCCGACCAGCGCCAAGGTCCAGCGTATGCATCGCCACTGGTTCAACACCGGCATTCCGCTTGTGATCGAACTGCTATAGCTGCATGGCCTCAGCTTCGTCGCGGCCGTCGCATTAGTCGCAGCGGCGGGCTGCCGCCGATGCGCAGCTCGCGAATGAGTTGGAAGCCGTGGCGTTCGCTTTGGGAAGCAGCAGATGTAGCTAACCTGGATTCGAAGATGTCGTTCTCGCGAACGTGCGACCCGCTTGGCCGGGCGCTGCGCCGGACGATCCCCGGCCGCCCGTTCGGTGTGCGCTTCTGGGACGGCACGACCGTCGAGGCGACGAACGGCGCTGACCCGTCGCGATGGCGTGAACGGGAGGCCGGCAATGGCTCTGGGCGGGCGCATATCGCGGCGATGTCTGGCTCGTTTGCGCGCGCGCCGACCTTCCGGGTGAAGAGCCCGGCTGCGCTTGCCCACGTGCTGCGCAGCCCGAGCGCGCTGGGGCTCGGCAGGGCGTATGTGGACGGGTCCTTGGACGTCGATGACATCGACGCCGCGGCGAAGGTCCTAGGGGAGTGGCGGCCGCCGCCTCTGGGCCTATCCGACAGGGCGCGCATCGCGGCGGGCCTGGTTTTGGCGGCGCTGCCCGGTGGCCTGGCGCGCAGGCCCAAACTGGAGCTGGTCCTACACGGAAAGCGCCACACGCGCGCCCGCGACAGGGCCGCCGTGAGATACCACTACGACGCCGGCAACGATTTCTTCGGCCTGTTCCTGGATGAGGCGATGGTCTACAGCTGCGCGATCTACTCGCGTGGCGCCAAGACCCTGGAGGAGGCCCAGCGAGCCAAGCTGGGCCTGGTCGCGAACAAGCTCGGTCTAGAGCCGGGCATGTCTGTCCTTGATGTCGGCTGCGGCTGGGGCGCGTTCGCCATCTATGCCGCCCGCGAGCACGGCGTCGAGGTCACCGGCCTGACATTGTCGCCCGCCCAAGCCGAGCTGGCGCGCGCGCGCGTGGCCGACGCGGGGCTGACCGATCGTGTGAAGATCATGGTCTGCGACTACCGCGACGTGAAGGCTGGGCCGTTCGAGGCGATCTCCTCGATCGGCATGTCCGAGCACGTCGGGGCGGCCCAGATCGACGACTACGCGAAGTCGCTGCACCGGCTCCTGCGTCCCGGCGGCGTGCTCCTGAACCACGCGATCGCGGCGATCGACGACGACGAGGACACCCACGGCAGCGAGTTCACGATGCGTTACGTCTTCCCCGACGGCGAGCTGCTGCCGCTCTCCAGAGTCCAGCTCGCGTTCGAGCGGGCCGGCTTGCAGACCGATCACGTGGAGGGCTTCAGAGAGGACTACTCGAAGACGCTGGCCGAGTGGGCCAAGCGCTTCGACGCGCGCCTGGGCGAAGCCGAGCGCCTGGTCGGCCCCGAGCGCACGCGCGTCTGGCGCCTGTATTTGCGAGGCGCCAGGTACGGCTTCGACGCCGGCCTGAACGCGGTCTACCAGGTCAGGGCCCGCCGCCCGGGGTAGGGCTCCCCGGCTTCAGACCGGCGCGGCGGGTACCGGGAATGCTCCATGTTCATGAGATACTGGAGCCATGCCCGGCCTCGGACTCGGAACGATTCTGACCGCGATCGTGACCCCGTTTGACGCGGCGGGGCAGATCGACGAGGACGCGTTCGTCGGCCTGATGAGATATCTGGCCGACCACGGTTCGGACGGCTTCGTGGTGGCCGCGACGACAGGCGAGGCCGCGACGTTGACCGACGAGGAGCAGCTCGGGTTGATCGAGCTGGCGGTCGCAGAGCGCCCGTCCGGCAAGAGCGTCGTGGCGGGCGCCGGGACCAACGACACACGCCATGCGGTCTTCCTGACGGAAAAGGCGACAGAGCTCGGAGCCGATGCGCTGATCTCGGTGACGCCCTACTACAACCGACCGAGCCCCTTGGGTCTGACAAAGCATTACGAAGCGGTCGCGGCGGCGACCGACCGACCGATCATGCTCTACAACATCCCGAGCAGAACCGGCACGAACATCGGTCCCGAGTTGCTGGCGCAACTGGCCCAGATCGAGCACATAGACGCGGTCAAGCAGGCCAACCCGGACGAGCTGAAACCGATCGACGGGCTCGAGCTGTATGCCGGCGACGACGGCTCGCTTGCCCAGGTGCTCGACCTCGGCGGCACCGGCGGGGTCTGCGTGTCGAGCCACGTCGTCGGGCCCGAGATGAAGCGGATGGTCGAGGAACCAGAGCATCGTGCCGAGATAGACGCCTCGCTGCGCGACGTCTACGAGACCCTGTTCATGACCTCGAGCCCGACCTGCACGAAGGCCGCTCTGAATCTCCTGGGCCTGCGCGGCGGGACGACGCGCCTGCCGATCGTCGACGCCACCGCGCAGGAGACGGAGGCGGTGCGGGCGATGCTCGTGCGCCACGGCCTGCTCGACGGCGCCGCCGCGCCAGCCGGAGCCACGGTCTCGTGAGGGCTCGCAACGCCCGTTCGCGCAGCGACTGCGCCCGAGACCGCCACGAACACGCCAACGTGGCGCCGGGGCCCGCGTGAGCGCGACGCTGAGGGTGCTTCCCCTGGGCGGCCTTGGGGAGATAGGCAAGAACATGACGGTCGTCGAGCACGACGGCCGGATCGTCGTCGTCGATGTCGGGCTGCGCTTCCCGACGCCCGAGATGGTTGGAATCGACCTGGTGCTGCCGGATTTCTCATACCTGAGGTCGAGGGCCAGCGAGATCGAGGCGATCGTCGTGACCCACGGCCACGAGGACCATCTCGGCGCGCTGCCTTGGGTCTTGCGCGAGCTGGGCAATGGAAGCCCGCCCGCCCCGATGCCGCCTGTCTACGGCGGTCCGCTGACGATGGCGATGGCGAAGTCGAAGCTGGAGGAGCACAAGCTCAGGGACGTCGAGCTCAACGAGGTCGGGTCTGGCGAAGCCCTGGAGCTCGGGCCGTTCGAGCTCGAGCTGATCCACATGACACATTCGATCCCAGACTCTTCGGCGATCGCGCTGGGCACCGAGCTGGGCACGGTCCTGCTGACGGGCGACTACAAGTTCGACCAGACCCCTGTCGACGGTCCACCGGCCGATGTCTCGAGGCTGGCGGAACTGGGCAGGGAAGGCGTCCTGTTGCTTTGCGGTGACTCCACGAACGTCGATCGCCAAGGCTTCTCACCGTCGGAGTCGGGCGTAGGTCCCCACTTGGAGGAGGCGTTCGCGCGCTGCGAGGGCCGGATCGTGGTCACGAGCTTCGCCTCGAACATTCATAGGGTCCAGCAGGTCGTGGACGCCGCCGAGGCCCTGGACCGGAAGGTCGCCCTGGTGGGGCGCTCGATGCGCAAGAACGTGGCGATCGGCCGTCAGCTCGGGCACATCGACGTGCCCGAGGGGATGTTGGTCGGTCCGCGCGAGATAAACGACTTCCCGGACGAGCGGGTCGTGATCGTCTCGACCGGCTCTCAGGGCGAGCCGCTGTCGGCGCTGCGCCGGATGGCCCACCGCGACCATCCGCAGGTGCAGTTGCGGGCCGGCGACACGGTCGTTTTCTCGGCGACGCCCGTCCCCGGCAACGAGCGCGCCGTCAACGAGACGATCGACCGGCTCTACCACATCGGCTGTGACGTGATCACGACCGCCGACGCGCCGGTGCACGCCTCCGGGCACGGCTACGCCGAGGAGGTCAAGCTGATGCTGAACCTGGTCAAGCCCCGCTATGTGATGCCCTTCCACGGGGACTTCAAGCGCCTGCGCCTGCACGCCCAGCTGGCGGAAGCGGTCGGGGTGCCGCCGCAGGACATCTTCCAGGGCGACAACGGTCTGCCCCTGGACATCGACGCGAGGGGGGCCCGTTTCGGCTCGCGCGAGCAGTCCGGGATGATCTTCGTCGACGGCGTCGAAATCGGCGACGTCGCCGACGTGGCCCTGCGCGACCGTAGGATGCTTTCGGCCGACGGGATCTTCATCGTCGTGGTCACGCTCGCCGAGCAGGACGGGCGCTCGGTGGCCGAGCCGGAAGTGATCTTCAGGGGCGTGCCCTTCATGGATCAGGCAGACGGCCTGATGGGAGAGATCAGGGAGACCGTCGAAAGCACCCTTTCGCGCGCCGCGGGCGAGGAGATCAAGGAGGTCGACCTGCTCCAACAGGTGCTGCACGACGACCTTGCCCGGCTGGTCTACGACCGGCTCAAGCGGCGGCCGATGGTGCTGCCTGTGGTCGTGGAGGTGTAGCAGGCGGCGCCGCCGCCGGCAGCTCGACCACGAAGCGTGCGCCGTGTGGCTCGACGTTCTCCAGCGTGACACCGCCGCCGTGGGACTCGGCGACCGCCCTGACGATCGCCAGGCCGAGGCCGAAGGAGCCGCCGCGGTCGCCGGCGCCCCTG
>DATJWI010000063.1:0-3756 GCA_035501375.1 Solirubrobacteraceae bacterium | reverse complement strand
CTGCTTGTTATCGAGGCGGGGGGCTCTCTCTTGGTGCAGTGCCCCGCTGACACGATAGGCATCGCGGTCAGGCCAATCGAACTCGGGTATGCGAAGGCGAATCTCCCCCGCAGACCCCACCTCACACGCCGTCCTCATGGTGTCTCCGACCCGCACGAAGTCTTGGCATATCACGACCCTGATGTGCGCCTGCCGAGTTCGAAGGATACGTCTTATGAGGGTCTGTCCGGTGATGTCCATCCCGCTCAAGATCCCGACCGCGAAAGACCAATGACCCGCTTCCAGAAAGCCGGGCCACGGGCCTGGTCTGTGATATCGGCGGAGTCGCTCAGGCCGTGGAGTGGGTGCGCGAGTAGCCATGGCAGCTATGTTAGGACGCCATTGTCAAATGGGTCGCAGGGCGTCCCGAGCCGTGGCGACGGATCAATCTCGCTACCTGCGGCCAGCGCACGCGACAAACCTACAGATCCTCTCCGACGTTTGATTGCAGACACGGGTCTTGTCGTGAATCGGCTGTTTGAAGTGTGTGACCTGAGCCCGCTGCACCCGCTGCATCTTCGTTTCTGAGTAGAGACATTGAGAGGTGCGATGGGGATGCGCTGTGGTGGGTGTGGTCCTCAATCTCACGTGAGGCCTGACCCCGCTATCATGCGTGCGCGCCGCGCGCCGGCTTAGGTTCGTGCGGCTTTTTTGACGCCATGAGCACGATCTCGACACCATCCGCCAAGACCTACGTCGCCAAACCGACCGAGCGCGAGCGCAACTGGCTGCTCGTTGACGCGAACGGCAAGACGCTCGGGCGTCTGGCCACGCAGATCGCGGACGCGCTGCGCGGTAAGCGCAAGCCGGAGTACACGCCGCACATCGATACGGGCGATTTCGTGGTGGTCATCAACGCCGAGAAGATCCATGTCAGCGGCAACAAGAGGGCCGACAAGCGCTACTACCGGCACTCCGGCTATCCCGGCGGGTTGCGGTCGAGAACGTTCGAGGAGATGATCGCAAGGCGTCCCGAGGAGGTCCTCAGGATCGCCGTCAAAGGCATGATGCCCCGCAATCGTTTGGCCCGCAAGCAGTTGACCAAGCTCAAGATCTATGCAGGCCCTGAGCACCCGCACGTCGCCCAGAAGCCAGAGCCGATCGAGATCGAGGCTTAGAGAACATGACCGACGACGAGACCCCCGACACGCCTGAGATCCCAGAGGTCGCCGACACGCCGGCTGGGCAGGCGCCCGAGCCGGAGACGACCGAGCACGCGGTGCCGACCGAGGACGCCGTCGAGATCGCCGGCTCGGCTGAGGACGCCGCGCTCGAGGCCTTCCAAGAGTCGGCTGAGCATCCTCCGGGCGAGAAGTCCGGAGAGGAGCCCACGTTCGAGCCGATCCCAGGAAACGCCGTTCCCACGGAGGACGCCACCCAGATCGCCGGGGTCGCCGAGGACGCGGCCCTCGAGGCTGCCGAGGAGGCCGCCGAGGAGGCTGTGGTCGAGGCCGTTGTCGAGGAGATCGTGGCTGAGGAGGTCGCCGAGGCCATCGCGGAGGAGATCATCGCCGAGGCCGTCGAAGAGGCCGTCGTCGAGATCGTGGCCGAGGAGATCGCTGAGGAGCTGGTCGAGGAGGCGATCGCCGAGGAGATCGTGGCCGAGGCCGAGGCAGAGGAGGCCGTCGCCGAGGAGATCGTGGCCGAGGCTGAGGAGGAAGAGGAGTTCGAGGAGGAGCCGGCCCCGCGCGAGAAGCCGGCAGTGCCGGGCGCCCACCTGGAAGTCGACATCGTCCCTGAAGGAGTCGATCCGCTGGGCCGCGACAGCGATCCGGTCGACCCGTATGCGAGCGTCGCCGAGGCCTATGCGGTCGAGGGCGAGCAGGTCGACGGTGAGGGCGAAGCGGTCGAGGAAGAGGAGGAGGTCGTTCTGGCCGAGCCGATCTCGAGCGCCGCGATCGACCTGGCCTCCGGTGCTCGCTACCGGGCGACGGGCAAGCGCAAGACGGCGATCGCCAGAGTGACCTTGAAGCCTGGCACCGGCACCTATCTGGTCAACGGCAAGGTGCTCGAGGAGCATTTCCCGAGGATCACGTTGCAGCGCAACATCAGGCAGCCGCTCGAGACGGTCGGCTATCAGGAGCGGATGGACGTGATCGCGAGGCTGCACGGCGGTGGCATCTCCGCACAGGCGGGCGCTCTGCGCCACGGCGTGTCGCGGGCCTTGCTCGAGGCCGACCCGAATCTGCGCGGCGAGCTGAAGCGCCGCGGCTTCTTGACGCGCGACTCGAGGGCCAAGGAGCGCAAGAAGGCCGGCTTGAAGAAGGCGCGCAAGCGCCCGCAGTTCTCCAAGAGATAGCGGCGTGACCCGCAAGCTGTTCGGCACGGACGGCGTGCGCGGGGTCGCGGGCGAGCTTTTGACCGCGGAGCTTGCGCTCGGCCTTGCTCGGGCCGCGACTCGGCTGGCGCGCTCCGAACGTGGGATCGAGCGTCCGCAGGTACTGATCATCAGGGACACAAGGGAGTCCGGCGAGATGTTGCAGGCGGCGGTGGCGGCCGGCGTGGTCGCGGCTGGGGGAGACGCGCTGCTGGCGGGGGTCTTGCCGACGCCGGCAGCGCCGCTCTTGATCGGCCGTTACGGGTTCGACCTTGCCGCCGTGCTGTCGGCCTCGCATAACCCGTACCAGGACAACGGCATCAAGTTCTTCGGCGCCGACGGCTACAAGCTGAGCGACGAGACCGAGCTTCGAATCGAGCGCGAGCTGGATGGCGCTCGGAGCCTGTCGGATGCCGGGCCGGCCCGTGACGCCGAGGTCGCCGCTCCCGCCGGACCCCCGGCGATCGGGCGCATCAGGGAGCTGAAAGGCGCCGGCGAGGATTACCTGAGGGAGCTGCACAGCCGCTTCGCAAAGCTCGACCTGGCAGGCCTTGACGTGGCGCTGGACTGCGCCAACGGCGCCACCTGCGAGGTCGCTCCGGAGATCTTCAGGCGTTTGGGTGCCACCGTGACCGCGATCGCGGACAGTCCGGACGGGCGCAACATCAACGACGGTTGCGGCTCGACCCACATCGAGGGCCTGGCCGAGCGCGTGCGCGAAGGCGGGCACAAGCTCGGGTTCGCCTTCGACGGCGACGGCGACAGGGTGCTCGCCGTCGACGGCGCCGGGAAGGTCGTCGACGGCGACGAGCTGATGGCGCTCGCCGCCCTGCACCTGCGCCGGGCCGGGCGTCTGCCGGGCGACGGAGTCGCGGTGACGGTGATGACCAACTACGGCTTTCACACCGCGATGGCCGACGCCGGGATCGAGGTCGCGACCACCAAGGTCGGCGACCGGTACGTGCTCGCGGAGCTGTTGGAGCGCGGCTGGGCGTTCGGGGGCGAGCAGTCAGGGCACCTGATCGATCTCGGTTTTAACCGCACCGGCGATGGCATCGCCGGTGCCCTGCTGACCTTGGAGGCGCTCGCGGGCGCCGACCTGCGCGAGCGCGGCGCGATGGCGAAGCTGCCGCAGCGCCTGGTCAACGTGAAAGTGCGCGACCGCGAGGCTCTGCACGGCTCGCAGGCCGTGACGTCGGCGGTCGAGGCCGCCGACGACGGGCTTGCCGGACGCGGGCGCGTGCTCGTGAGGCCGAGCGGCACCGAGCCGCTCGTGCGCGTGATGGTCGAGGCTCCGACCGAGGCCGAGGCCCAACAGGTGTGCGACAGCCTCGTCGACCTGGTCCGTCGCGAGCTGGCCTGATCCAGGCGGCCAGGCCAGCCAGGTAGCCCAGGCCGGC
>DATJWI010000062.1:0-4971 GCA_035501375.1 Solirubrobacteraceae bacterium | reverse complement strand
ACAGACGATCGGCCTCACGCAGCTTGCGAACGATCTGCTCCGGGGTATGACGACGACGCTTCATTCGAGTCTCCTTCCGCCCACGATAGGGCGATCAGACTCTCAAAGCACCCGGACCATTCAACGGGGGTCAGGCCAGTTGCGTACCCGCATCGGCTCCCCGGCGTCCGCGAGCACATGCTGAATAGCTCGCGGAACTAGGCCGTTGCGCAGCTTGCGGTCTGGTCGTTGTGAGCGCCTTGGAGCGCTACTCTGTGAGGCTATCCGGTCGAGTTCGTCAGCGAGCCGCCGTAGTCGCCCCTGGATCTCCGGGTTGGAGTAGCTTCCAAGAAGGCCCATTTTCAGGAGGTATAAGCACGCTAATCGAACCGTGATGAGGTTGGCCGGACTTGTGCGGGCGGCCTGATGCACAGGCCGTCTTGGCCTATCTATCTGAAGCGCCAGCCGTTGGCTCGGATGAAACCGAGGACATTGATGCATGGCACGCCAAGGGACTCGCATACGGAAGGAATCTTGGGTCTCGCCGCGGTTCCGCCTTTCTCCTCAGTGACTACTGTAGATCCCTTGACGCGGGCTGTAGCAATGACGAAAGGGTCAGCGCCATTGCGGTTCTTCGTGGCCTTCATCAAGAGTGGGTGCTGTTCGAGGACGGCGCTGGTCGCACTCTGGATGGTGTCATCCAGCGGCACGAACATGTGCGGGCGCACCTTGACCCACTGGGATAGCTCATCGTCTTGTTTTTCCAGCTCCACGCGTACCTCGTCCGGGCAGAGAACTCGTTTCTGGATGATGAGATCGTCTAGGTTGCGCCAGAGGCCAGGGAAGATGTCTGGCGGGTACGACCGGGACCAGCACTCGAGCAGCGAGCTTGTGTCGAAGCAGTAGGCCATCAGTCGCGCAAGCCGCCGGTTGTCGCCAGCTCGGCTTCGAGCTTTGGAAGCCTGTCGAGTTTGATCTCCAGGTACTCGGAGAGGTCGGAACCTGTGATGGCGCGCCGGTAGTAGGCATCGAGAGCCGACTCGATGAAGCTATGGCCGAGATCACGAACCTTCATGCGGTAGTAGGTAGGCCCGCCCGGGCGCTCGTCTTCCTGTCGCTTGCGCTTCTGCTCGTCACGAAACGCCGCGAACGCTGCGCGGTACTCGGCTTCCTTCTCTTGCAGGAAGTCCCAGTCGGCAAGACCGACCGAGTACAACCTACGCACGACGGCTTCTCTGCTGGTCGAATACTTCTCGGAAAGGCCGCGGATGGTCTCCTCGCTCCAGCGTTTGTCTGGAGGTGGCTTCTGCAGCGCGCTCTCTGAGCGGAAGGTGTCGAGCGGCATCAAAGCGGCCGCAGCGACCTGGTTGCAGAAGATCTCGATGTCATCTGCTGGACTTCGCGTCTGACGCCGAGGCAGGACATCGCATACGCCGTCCGCATGAAGTAGCACGTGGGCGAACTCATGGAGCAGGGTGAAGATCCGTCCACGAGGAAAGTCGCCGCCGTTGAGCACAACCACCGGTAGGCGATCTGTTGAGATCGAAAACCCGCGCATCTCTTGGATCGGGATTGACTGCGCCTGTAGAACAAGGACATCGAGATTGGAAACTGCGTCGATCCAGGCATTGAGGGCGCGTCTCGGATCGCGCCAGGCAGCTTGCTGGGCAAGGGTCACACCGAGCAGCGCACGCGCACCAGCCCCATACCGCTCGGGATCGGTCGCGTCCGTCTCCAGCTTAGGCGCGGGCATCGCTGGCTCGTCGGTGAGATCCCGCAGTTCGAGAGCGGCTTCCCGGACAGCGTGAGCTCGCCGAATGAAAGCAAGCAGTTTGGGCGATAGCTGCCCGAGTTGCGCGTCAGGCACGCGACGATAGTCTCGAAGCGGCTGGAAATCGATCGGCGGCTCGGGCAGATAGAAGATCGCAAGTGGCCGCTTATAGAGGTTCGCCGCTTTGCGAAGCTGGGCAATCGTAGGGCGAGTCTCGCCGGTCTCCCAGGAACTCAGTCGGTCCTCGGACACTCGAAGCTTGCCAGCAGCTCCGTCCAGACTGAAGCCTGCCGACTGGCGCGCCCACACGAGCAACTCTGGCTTGATCAGTGCTTCTGGAGTCCGTGCCATCGGTTCGACCTCTGCATGGAGCCTACGCATGACCCCCGATGCCTGGCGATCACGCGCTCGAAGGTACCCGACGGCCTCGGCAAAGCAGTCGATCCGTGTCTGCCTACCTAGCGCCTGCGACCAGCCGATACCGGCCGCGGCCAAGCCGCACGAGTCGAGGCCGACTACCCTTGATGTGCTTGGTCAGCCAGCAGTTGACCGACGAAGTCGGGACTGCGATCCCGAGACAATCTTCGACGGCCGCGTGGATATCGCGGATCTGCATCGGCTCGGCGGCGTCCTTGAGAGCCTTCTCGATCGCGCGTGGCACGAGCCCGTTGCGGAGCTTACGATCGGGCCGGCCCGAGGGTCGTGGAGCGTTGTTGCTGGCCGCCAATCTGTCCAGCTCCTTCGACAGTCGTCGCAGCTACGCTGGATCTCCGGGTTGGAGTAGCTTCCAAGAAGGCCCATTCGGATAAGGTCCCCGGCCGTTGTCCCTGATCACCTCATGGGTCCTCTTCCCGCTCGTGCTCGCCGCTGTCGGTGCGGGCTGGGGTGTCGTCGTGCAGCGCCTAGCTGGCTCGCGCGTCCCCGGAGCGCTGATCGTGCCGCTCGGCCTGGCGGCCGCGATCGTGCTTGCCTCACTGCTGACGGCTTGGAGCGCGACCGCGCCGGCTGCGATCGCGATCGTCGCGGTGGTTGCGGCTGGCGGGCTGGCGCTCGGCTGGTCCGAACGCGGGCGCCTGCGTGGGGCGCTCTGGCCGGGCGTGGCCGCGGCCGGCGTCCTGCTCGCCTACGGCGCGCCGATCCTGCTGTCGGGCGAGGCCACGTTCGCCGGCTACGTCCGTCTCGACGACACAGCGACCTGGCTGGGGATCGTCGATCAGGCGATGGGCCACGGCCGCGATCTCTCTTACCTGCCGTCCTCGACGTACTCGCTAGTGCTGAACGCTTACGTCGGCAACTCCTATCCGCTCGGCGGCTTCATGCTGCTCGGCGTCGGTCACGGACTGACCGGAATCGACTCGGCCTGGGTCTTCCAGCCCTATCTCGCCTGCTGCGGGGCGGCGGTAGGCCTATCGATCTATGCCCTCTCCGAGCCGCTCGTCGCCTCGCCGCGGCTGCGGGCGCTGGTCGCGTTCCTGGCCGCCCAGCCGGCGCTGCTGTACGGCTACGGCCTGTGGGGTGGGATCAAGGAGCTGACGGCCGCGTTCCTGCTCGTGCTCGGCGCCGCGCTCCTGGCCCGGGCGGCGCGCGAGCGCCCCGCCAAGCCCCGAGAGCTGCTGCCGCTTGGGATCGCCGCCGCCGCCTTGATCGACACGCTCGGCGCCGGCGCCGCCGCCTGGGTGCTGCCGGCCTTGGCCGGCCTGGTCGGGGCCTGGGCCTGGCGCGCGCGACGAGCGCAAGGGGCTTGGGGCGCTCAGCTGAAGCGGACGACAAAGGACCTGGGCCTGCTCAGCATCGTCACGGCCGTGCTGGCCTTGCCGATGTGGGTCGTCTTGTCGAGCTTCTTGGAGACCGACTCGAATCTCTACTCGGGCCAGTCCACGACCGAAAACCTCGGCAACCTGATCCAGCCGCTCAGCGGCTGGCAGCTTGCCGGGGCCTGGCCGGTAGGGGACTTCCGGTTGCGCGGGCCCGCGCCCGCGACGGGCATCCTGGTCGGCATCGTGCTCGTGGCATCGTGCCTGGCGCTCTGGCTGAGCCTACGCCGCGGCCAGCTCGGCCTGCTCGCCTACGTCGGCTTGGCCCTGAGCGGCTGCGCGGTCTTCTGGCTGGCGGACAGTACGCCCTGGGTGATCGGCAAGGCATTGGCCATCTCGTCGCCCGCGCTGCTCGCCGCCGCACTCGTCGGCGGCGCGCTGCTGCTCAGACCGCCAACCGACGGCGGTACGCGTCTCGGCGCTCCGCCCGGCAACACCGGCCCCGACCAGGCTGCGTCCGGGCGCCCAGACAGCCTAGGCTGGCGCAGCCCCCTGGGCGCGGTCGTACTGATCGTGGTCGGCGGCGGCGTGCTCTGGTCGAACGTGCTGGCCTACCACGACGTACTGCTCGCGCCGAAGCCCAGGCTCGCCGAGCTACAGCACATCGGCAAGCTGCTCGCCGGCCAGGGACCGACTTTCGTCAACGAATACGAAGTCTATGCCGACCGGCACTTCCTGCGCGAAGGGGCGCCCGTCGAGCCGGCCGAGTATCGCTCCGTCGACCTGCCTCTGCGCGACGGCACGATCCTGACCAAGAGCGCTTGGGCGGACCTCGACTCGTTCGCGCTCTCGACGTTCGAGCCTTATCGCTCGCTCGTGATCGCGCGCTCGCCCGCGGAGAGCCGGCCGCCTTCGACCTACAGGCTCGTCTGGCGCGGGCGCTACTACGAGCTATGGCAACGCCCGGCCAAACCCACTCGTCGTGTGCTGGAGCATGTGCCGTTGGGCGAATCGAACGCGCTTCCTTACTGCGGCGCGGCCGAGAACGGCCCGGCCAGTCCGCTCTGCTCGGCCGACCCGACGGCCGTCCCAGCGTGCCCTGAGGTCGAAAGCCTCGCTCGCAGCGCCTCCCGGGAGGGCGCCCGGCTGCTCGCCTACCAGCGCCCCGAACCGGTGCTCGCGCACGGCGATCAGCTGATTTGGCCGGCCGGATGGCGGCACGACCCGGCGTCTCGCACGCTGTGGCCAAACGCCCCCGGGACCGCGGTCGCCAAGATCGCTGTCCACGGCGACCAGACCTACGAGCTGTGGCTCGGCGGCAGCTTCTCGCGAGGCTTCGAAGTCAGCGTCGACGGCAGCCATGTCGGTGATGTCAAAAACGAACTACGCAGCATCGGCGGCTACGCGCCGGTCGCCCAGGTCTACCTGGGCCCGGGCGTCCACACGGTAGCCCTCACATATCCCCAG
>DATJWI010000061.1:0-15572 GCA_035501375.1 Solirubrobacteraceae bacterium | reverse complement strand
CCTGCGCCGCCGGCGGCGACGATCAGTCTGTCCTCGGGTGTCAGGCCCAGCGCGAGCGGCGAGGTGCGCACGTCGGAGGCGCCCCCTCCGCCTCCGGATCCCTCGCCGCCGCCGCTGCCCCCTCCGTTGAAGCCGCCCTGACCGGCTCCCTTGGTCTGGCCGTTGCCTCCGACCTCGACGTACAGCGTCTGGCCGGGCGTTACGCTCACGGTGGCGCTGGCCTGCGCGCCGGTCCCGCCCTGCTCGTCGCCATTGCCGCCGTTGGCGCCGATCGCAAGGACGTGGATCTGGAATATGCCGGCCGGGACGTCGAACGTCTGCTCGACCCCGGTATAGGCATAGGAATCGGTGATCGTGGTCGGCCCCGGGAAGTACGTTTCGGCCCAGGCCGCCGGAGCCGTGAGCGCCGGCGCGGCGACGCACGTGAGCGCGGCCAGCGCCGACGCCACGACCGAGGCCATTCCCCGTCGCGGCCGCGGGCAGTGAATGGCTATGTGCTCCGCGGCCCCCCGGTCCGCGGTTTCCAGGCGCGTCTTCCTTGATGCGTCCCTCCCCTCCTGCACGCCCAGAAAACGGTCTCAGACCCGATTTTCTTGCGCCCTTCGGGTGGCTCAGCTGGCAGCGAGCGGCGACTCAAAGCAAGGTCGACGAATCGCCGCCCCGCATCAGCTCCGCCGCCCGCTCCGCCAAAGCGATCGTCGGGGCGTTCGTGTTGCCTCTCGGCACCGCCGGCATCGCCGAAGCGTCGATGACGCGCAGGTCTTCTACGCCGTTGACGCGCAGGGCGACGTCGAGCACCGCGTCCTCGTCCACACCCATCCGGCAGGTGCCGACCGGGTGGTAGAAGGCGAACGTCGTGGCCTTGATGTGCTCGCGCAGCGCCTGCTCGTCCTCGCCGTCCGGTGCCGTGAACGGCTCGGCGCACCAGGCCTCGAGCGCTGGCTGCCTGCAGACCGCCAGCGCCAGCCTCAGGGCCTTCACCATCCGCGGCAGGTCCTCCGCGGCGCTGTAGAACTCGTTGCTGACGACCGGCCCGTCGTCCGGGTCGCCCGAGGCCAGCCGCACCGTGCCGCGGCTGCGGGGGGTCAGCAGGCACGGCGAGATCCAGAAGCCGTGCGCTTCCGGCTCGCTGCCGCCGTCGTCCAGGAACTGCACCGGCGCCGCGTGGAACTGGATGTCGGGCGCCGCCACGCCGTCATCGACCCGTACGAACGCGCCCGTCTCCGCCAGGTTCGACCCGAATGCGCCGGCCTGGGTCGCCAGCAACAGCTTCGCGCTGCGCCAGCGCCTGCGCGCCGCGCGATCCTCGGGCTCGCCCGCCATCCACAGCAGTTCGGTGGCGGCGTGATCGGACAGGTTCTCGCCGACCGCCGGCCGGTCCACCAGCGTCTCGATCCGGTGCTCGGCCAGGTGCCCGGCCGGGCCGACGCCCGAGAGCATCAGCAGCTGCGGCGAGTTGTAGGCCCCGGCGCTCAGGATCACCTCGCGCTCGGCCTCCAGCCGCAGCTCCCGCCCGTCCCTGCTCGCCTGCACGCCGACCGCGCGCATGCCGTCGAACAGGACTCGCTGCGCCCGTGTCTCGGTCATCACGGTCAGGTTCGGCCGTCCTCGCGCCGGCCCCAGGTAGGCGACCGCCGCGCTCGCGCGCCTGCCCGCGTGTTGGGTCATCTGAAAGAAGCCCGCCCCGTCCTGCTCGGCGCCGTTGAAGTCCTCGTTGTAGGCGATGCCTGCCGCGCGCGCCGCATCCAGGAACGCGTAGCAGAGCTCGTTTCCGACGCGCGGATCGCTCACCGACAGCGGGCCGCCGACGGCGTGCCACTCCGAGGCGCCGCGCTCGTTGTCCTCGGCCTTCAAGAAGCACGGTCCCAGCTCGGCCCACGACCAGCCCGGCACGCCCCATTCGTCGTAGTCAAGGCGGTTGCCCCTGATGTAGATCATCGCGTTCGTCGAAGACGATCCGCCCAGCACCCTGCCCCTCGGCAGCCTTATCCGCCGATCGCCGCACTCCCGTTCGGGGGCCGACTCGTAACCCCAGTCGAGCTCCTTGCCGAGCCGCAGGTAGCCGAGCGGCACGTGTATGTCCTCGCTCGTGTCCTTCGGCCCCGCCTCCAACAGCAGCACCCGCGTATCGGGGTCCTCGCTGAGCCTGCTCGCCAGCACGCAACCGGCAGAGCCGGCGCCGACGATGACGTAGTCATAGCCCGCCGAACCGGTCATGGCGCTCGCCGGCCGGCGCCCGTCGCCGCTACCTCCCGCGGCGTTCGCTTCGACCACTGCTCGCGCGACTGCTCCAGCTCCTCCTCCAGCACCCGATCGAGGAGCCCGTGGACCTGGCGCTGCAGCCACGCCGGCGTCAGCGTATGCGTGTCGGCCGAGGTCCCGCCGATCGCAAGCTCCAGGTTCGGCCACTCTTGCATCCGCTCGAGCACGCCCTTCTCGGTCAGCTCCTCCCGCAAGACCTCCTTGCCGGTGAACAGCAACAGCCCCCGCTGGCCGCGTTCTCTGAGCGCATCGAACAGCGCTTCGATCGGGTCCTCACGCGTGGTCGGCCCGTGCCCGGCGGGCCAGCTACTCGCCGGCCCGCGCTCGGCCGGCGCGCCTGCTGCTTCCGCTGCTCCTGCCCGTCCGCCGGGGTCGGCGATCCGCGAGCGTGCCCGCGCCGGCGCGCTCGCGGCGCGGGCGATGAGCGTGCGCCCCGTTTCGATGTGCTTTGAGACCTTGATCTCACCCGTGATCACCTTGCGCCACGTCTCGGCCCTCAGGGCCTTCTGTCTGAGCTCGCGCGTGCGCCGCTTGGCGTGGCGCCACTCGTCGAACACGAGCGTCCTCGGGTTCAGCATCACGACCCTCACGACCCGCTCGTCGGCGAGCGCGGTCTGCACCGACCAGTAAGACCCGGCGCACAACCCCAGCATCACGAACCGCCCGGGCAGCCCGCGCTCCGCCAGCGCCTGCACGGCGGCCCTGGCCTGGTCCGCGTACGTCGGCCTGTAGAACTCAGTGACCCGCGCCAGCGCCGTCGGGTCGCCGTCTGAGTCGCCGATCCCGGAGCAGTCCAGGCGCAGCGCCGGGACCCCCTTGGCGGCCCAGCGTCTGGCGATCTCGACCCACATCCGGTTCGGCCCGACGCGCCGTTGCGGTCCGGCGTTCAGCAGCACCGCGGTCAGCTCCCTGCGCTCGCCGACGGGCTCGCTCAGGATGCCGAACATCGGCCCGTCCGGCCCGTCCAAGAGCAACGGCCGCTCCCGGATCTCGGCGCCGGCCCACTCGATCGCCAGCTCCTCACGCGCGTCCGGCTCGCCCGCGTCCGGCCCTCGATCGCTCTGCTCGCGCGCGCGCGACACCCCCGCACGAGACACGAACGTCTCGGCCGCCGTGCTCTCCGCCGTCGGGTCCTCAGGGTGGACAGGGGCCGCCCCCGGGGCCTCTCCCTGCCCGAGCCAATCGCCGACCCGCTCGATCGTCTCGACCGGCGTCCGCGCGTCCTGGGGCTCGACCATCATCGCGCCGTAGCCCTGCCCGTCCGCGACCTCGACCTCTGCGCCCGCGCGCTCCAGCGCCTCGACCAGGTCCGGCTTGACCTTCAGCCCGTCGCGGCCCAGCACCAAGGCCCGGCGCAGTCGCATCGCGGAGGGTCTTGCCGGCGTCTCCGTGGCCGGGCCGTCCGCTGTGGCCGGCGACATCTGTGCCAGGTCCAGGCTCCGCAGGTCGGCAACGGTTTCGGCGCTCATCGAGTAGCCGTTTGTCGTCAGCGATCCGTCGTCGGCGCTCTGGCCGTCGTCGGCGCTCTGGCCCTCGGCGGACGTGTCTCCGGCCGGGCCTGCGACGGGGCCGGGGTCCGCGGCGGCCTCGGGGCCGTCTGCCTCGTCCGGGTTGTTGGCGACCTCGAACGCCGAGAAAGCTTTCAGTTCCCGCAGCAACGTTTTTCCTTTGGCTGGAACCGCCCACAAAGCCAGCTCGTCGATCGCGGCCCCCGCCAGCGCGGCCCGGCAGGCCACCAGGCCGCCAAGGCCGATGCCGATCGCCGCCAACCGCTCGGCGTCCGACGATCGCGCCAGCCACAGCGCCGCGCCCGCGACGGCCTCCGTCCAGGCGTCCAGCTGGCCTGGGTCGCTCGGCGTTCCGGCGCTGTCGCCGCTGCCGGGCAGGTCGATCCGCAGCGTCGTATAGCCGTCCCGCGCCAGCTCCCGGGCCCAGTCGCGTCTGATGCGATAGCAGCACATGTCTTCCCAGCCGAACGGCGGACAGATCAGCACGGCCGTCCGCTTGTACGGCTTGGCGCCGGGGTGCAGGAAGGCGAATACCGGCTTGCCGGACCCGTACAGGTAGAGCGGCCTCGGCGCCGATCCCGGATCGGATGTGAAGGAGGGGGAGGGGGTCGCGGAGGGGGCCGTCTCGCGGGCGGTCGTCTCGTGAGCTCCCGTCTCAGGCGCCGTCATCTTGGATCGCCTCCGCCTCCGCCTCCGCCCGCGCCCGCGCCCGCCAGATCGCCGTGCAAGGCGACCTCGACGAGACCGTCCATGTTGATGGCGCCGACCGTCATCTTCTCAGGCATGACATCCTGGCCGGCCGGCCGCAGCGTAAGCTCGCGCGTGGCGCCGGGCTCCACGAAGAAGCCGTCGTCGCTCGGCAGCAGCCCGGGCGTCTCGATGCGCACGCCGTAGACCAGCCTCGCGCTCTGGAGCGCCAGCGAGACCGCTCCGTCCGGCAGGACCCGCGCGCGCGCGGACAGCTCCAACTCCTCGGGTGCCTCCTTGCCCAGCGGCCGGCCGGCCGGGAACCTGATCGCCTGGATGGCCGGCGCGTCGTCTCGCTCCAGGCTGACCACGATCGCGTCCTGGGCGGGCGGGCCGAACCGGTAGGCCCACGAGACGTCTCTGAAGTGGCCGACGATCGTCTCGACGTTCCATTCGCCGAGGCTGTGCGGTCCAAGCTCGACCGGGACCGAGGCCTCCTCGACGCGAACGTCGCCGTCGCGATAGAAGGCGACTCGCAGCGTGGCCTCAAGCGGAGCAGGCCCGTCGTTGGCGACGTGCGCGACGATCCCGCCGAGGCCTTCGTCGATCGTCCAGACCGCGATCGGCGCCAGCGCCCGCTTCAGGTCGTAATAGGCCGGCTTGGGTGTGCCGTCGCTGCCGATCACGCCCCAGCCGGCTCCGGGCGACAGGTCCCGCAGCCACAGCACCAGGCCGCCGCCGCAGCCCGAGCCGGCACGCCGCCACTCGCCGAAGACCTCGGCCATGGCCTCGCCGGTCGCGGCCTTCGCCAGCTGCACATAACGCTCCCGGTCCTCTCCCTCGAGCAGGGCCGGGTCGACGTCGAACAGCAGGCCCAGGTAATGGTCCCTGACGTCCTTGAAGTCCCAGTCGGCGCCCTCGTCCTGGGGGACGCCCAGCTCGCGCTCGTAGGCCCCGGCCGGCACGTTCGAGAAGGCCAAGCACTCCGACGCGAAGCGCACGCCCGCGCGTCGCGCGTCCTCGATCGGCCTCATGTAGCCGCCGACGCCGTAGTAGTTGGCGATGCCGGCGCCGGGCCTGAACGGCAGCTCGCCGCCGCACGGGGCCGACGGCACGTACACCGCGTCGACGCCGCTCTCCGCTACCAGTCCCGGCAGCAGCTCGCCGAACAGCTCGCCCCGCCCGAGGCTCGGGTCCAGGCCGAGCATCGCGACCTGCTGCTCGACTTCGCTGTTGCCGCACACGACCGCCAGGCTGGGCCTGCCGCCGGCCATGCCGAGCGTTTGTCCGACCTCCGCGACCACGTTCGCCCGGAACCGGTCGTCGACGATCGGGTAATCGAAGTTGGCGAACATGAAGTCCTGCCAGACCAGCATGCCCAGCTCGTCGCACAGATCCCAGAACGTGTCCGCCTCATAGGAGCCCGTGCCCGGCAGTCGCACCATGTTCATGCCGGCCTCCTTCGCCTGCGCCAGCGCCGCCCTGAGCGCCTCCTTGCCGGGCGCCATGCCGACCGGGTCGAGCGGCGTCCAGACCGCCCCCCTCACGAAAACCCTGACGCCGTTGACATGCAAATCGATGCCGTCCCTCAGGACCTCGTGCCCCGGTTCCGCCCCGAATCGGAATTCCCTGAAACCGACCTTTGCTCCAGCGACCGCGACCTCTCCCCGCGCGCCACCCAGCCCGCCATCCTGTCCGCCGCCGTGCTCGTTCTGAGCGACACCGACCAGCAGCCTCACGTCGTACAACGCCGGCTCGCCGTGCGTATGAGGCCACCAGCGCTCCACGTCCTTCACCCGCAGCTCACCGCTGAACACGTCCGCCTGGCCCTCGCACCGCAGCTCGGACCGCCGGGCGCCCTCGGGCCCGCCGATCTCGACCGCGACCGACTCGATCGGCTTTCCGGCCAGCGCCCGCAGTCGCGCCGTGACCGCCAGCACGCCGTCGGCGCCCTCCAGCCGCGGCCTCAGCTCGAGCGCCTCGACCGCCAACTGACGCCTGCGCTCCAGCCACACCCCTCGCCACGGGCCCACCACCGCCGGCCCGGGCGCGAAGCCCGGCGCCCGGCCGAGCAGCATCGTCCTGAAGAACCTCAGGTTCCGCTCCGGCGCAAGCTTCGTGCGCCAGCGCGCCCGCGGGCGCCGGCTCTCGGCGAGCAACGGCCCCAGCGCCCGGCACCTGATCGCCAGCTCGTTGGCCTCTTCCGGCCGCAGACGCCCGCCCACGTCCACGGTCCTGGCGAGGAACATCGAGTCGCTCTCCAGGATCGGCTCGCCGTTCAGGTATACCTCGGCGACCGTCGCGATCCCGTCGAAGCCGAGGACGACCTCCTCGCCCGGCTCAGCCGGTCCCGCCTCGAAGCCGGTCCGAAACCACCAGTCCTCGCCATCGAAGTCCTTCGGTTCGCCCGGCTCCCACCGGCCGGCGCTTCGCAGCGCGCCCGCCGCCGTGCCCGGCACGTCCGCGTCGATCCAGTCCAGGCCCTCCAGCTCGCTGGGGCCGAGGTCGCGATCCGGGGGGCTGCACGCCGCCTGCCAGCCCCCTGTCAGGGACGTCCTTTCAGGCGAGGGCGCCATCGAGCAGCTCCATCGCCCGCCCCCACGCCTCGCCGGGCCCGGCCAGCGCCGGTCCCACGTCGAAGGGCCTGCGCCGGGCCAGCTTGAACGACAAGGTCTTGCAGCCCTCCACGATCTCCTCCAGCGCTTTCGCCGCTTGCTCGGCCCGCTCGCCCAGCAGCCACCGCGCCTGCGCCGCCGCGACCTCGAAGGCCGAGCCCGCCATCCTGACGGTCGCGAACGCGTAGTCGTGGTAGTCCTGGGCCTCGCCCTCCAGCAGCCTCGGCAGGTCCAGAGCGAGCTGTTCTGAGAAGCGCTCGAAAGGGTTGCTGGCGGGGCGGCGATCCAGGTGGCCCGCGAACAGTCCGCGCGCCGCCTGTCTGAACTCCTCTCCTTCCAGGCACGGCCCGGCGTCGAACCTGACCAGCTCGGTATACGGCGGCAGCACGTCATCCGAGAACGACCTGCCCTCACGCCAAACCCCGTCGTAGTCCTCGCCGTCCAGCTCATACAGCCCGGTCCCGTGGAAGTAGCGCAGCCGCTTCGCCTCCCTGTCGATGCCCTCGACCACGATCGAGCTCTTGACGTGCGCCTGCCTGTACGCCGTCGCCATCGTGTCGGGCAGATACCAGGAGTCCAGCTCGACGATCACCGTCCGGCCCCGTTCCAGCTGCTCCTGCGCCTGTTCGGGCAGCGGCCTGTACGGCTGCATCTCGTGGATGTCGATCCCGAACAGGGTCTCCAGGTCCTCTTGGAACGGCTTGAAGAACGTCCACTGGTCGCCCTCGAAGTCCATCCTGAGCGTGCAACCCAGCGCGGCCAGCGGCTCCAGCCCCTTCGCGTGCAGCAGCTCGATCAGGATGTCCGTGTAGCAGTTCGTTTCCACATAGGTCCTGTCCGGGCCGTGCAGCCCGTGCCGCCCGTATGTCTCGGGATCGAGTCCCAACAGGCTCACCCAACCCGTCGCCTGGCCGGCTAGCGCTCCCATCGCTGTCCGCCAATCCGCAGGACCGTGGCGCCTAGCGCTCCCACAGCCGCTCGCCCACCCCAGCCGGCCAGCCGTCCAGGTCATACCCGTGCGCCACGAACAACGCGATCGTGATCCGCTCCAGCCCGAAACCCAAGCAGGCGGTGTGCGCCGGCTCGCCGTCCGCGCATTCCAGCCCGTACACCTCCGCGAAGTGGTCCTGGTGGTAGTTGAACGACGCCACCGCCGTCTTGCCCGGCTCCGCGATCTTCGTCAAGACCTCGAACTTCAGCTCCTGCTCGCGCTGGCTCGCCTTCAGCATCCGTCCGCTGCGCCCGAAGAACGGATCCGAGGCGACATCGAACTCGACCTCCAGGCCCAGTCCTCCCAGCAGCTCCAGCGCCCGTTCGCGCCAGGACTCGCGCCACGCCCTCACCACCTCCGGCTCCCCGATCCTTACGACCTCCCTCTGATGGAACATCTGCAACCGCGCCGGGTCGTCCGACGGCTCGTTCCTGAACACGTAAGCGCCCCCCGCGTCGACCGTCACGCCGCCCTCCGGCAGCCTGCCGCGGGCCGCGATCGCCGGATACACCGGGTAGCAGGCCGCCGGCGTCAGCACCAGCTCGGTCTGGCTCTGGAACCCGCTCCAGTCCTCGTGCTCACACGCCCGCTCGTACTGCTCGTTCGCCTGCGCTTCGTCGCCCTCGAACGAGAAGATGCTCCCGGCCAGGTGCGGAAAGGACTTCAGGTACTCGATCCGCTCCAGCTCCACCTTCGGCAGCACCGGCGGGAACCTCAGCTGCTCGGGCCGCTCCTGCGCGCAGGCCCTTGTCACCATCGCGCCAACCCCCTCCCTGACCCGCTCGAAGTCCTGGCCTCTCCCGTACACCCCTTTGACGCCAGACTCGATCAGCAACCGCCGCCTTATCAGCTCCGCCAGGAGCGTCGCCCGGTCCGGGCCGGCCTTCCCTGCCGCTTGGCTCTCGCGCGTCGCGGTCGCCATCAGACGTCCTTGGCGATCAGCAAGAGGCTCGCGTTGGTCTGGTGTATGCGCTCGTTGGCGATCATCAAACACGCGGACATCGTGTCCCTCAGATGCCTGCCCACGCTGAACGGCGTGTCGTTCTTGAAGCCCACGATCCCGCACACCCCGAGCGCTCCCTGGCATACCCTCGGCGCCTGCTCGGAGGCCGCGATCTTCAGGTTGTTGAAGCGCAACGCGCTCGACATCGTCGACAGCCGCTCGCGCCCCGGCTCCTCCGAGGCCTCCACGAACTCCGCCAAGGCCGAGCCGACCTCGGCCCGCAGCAGCGACAGCTCGCTCATCAGATGCGACAGCCGTAGCGCCGTCGGCGGGGTCTCGCCGGGCGTGCGCTTGGCGGCCGCCCGCACGAACGCGCGCGCCCGGTCGAACGCGTCGGTCGCGATCCCGAGCCACAGCTGCGACCACAGGATGTGCGTCACGGGCACCATCGACTCGGCCATCACCTTTCCGAACGGCGCCGCCAGGACCTGGTCTGGCCCGAACATCGCCTTTACGACGAACCCCGGCGAGCAGGTGCCCCGCATCCCCAACGGGTCCCAGGTGCCCGTCTGCTCCAGCTTCGTCTGATCGGCGTGCACCAGCGCCACCACCTGGTCGCTCTGCTCCGCCTCAGGTCCTCTGCGCAAGGTCACGAACAGATCGTCGGCGTGGTTGCCATAGCTCACGGTCGGCGCCTGCTTCTCGAACGTGCAGCTTCCGCTCCCGTCCTCCGCCGGCACGACCGCGGCGATCGACCTGCCCATATCGCCGCCCGTGCCGACCTCCGAGGTGACAGAGGCGATCAGCCGCTGCTCTGAAGCCAGCCGCTCCAAGTACTCCCTGTACCACGGCGACCCGTCGAGGTGCCTCGCGATCGTGATCGCCTGGATCTGGTGCATCGCGAACACCATCGCGCTCGATCCGCAGCGCCGCCCAAGCTCATAACAGGACCCGGCGATCGCCTCGAACGAGACACCGCCTCCGCCCAGCTGCACCGGCAGATACGCCGACAGCGCCCTCTCCTCGCGCAGCGCGTCGATCGTCTCGACCGGAAAGCGCGCCTGCCGGTCGACGTCGTCGGCGTTCGGCGCCGCCACCTCGTCGGCGATCCTCCGAACCGCTTCCAGCAGCGCCTGGTCCCGATCCAGCTCCTTCGCGACCGACACGCTCACGAGGGCACCTCCTGTACGCCCCGGCCCCGCTCACGACGGCTTTCGCTCACGATGGCGCTTCGCTCGCGCAGGCGCCGGCTCACGACGGCACCGCGTCCGAGCGCAGCTCGCTGACGGCCGCCTCGATCGAGGCGATGCTTTCGAACACGCTCGGCGTCAGCATCCGGTCCGGGAACTCGATGTCGAAATGGTCCTCCAACGCCAGCATCACGTTCACGCTCGCGTGGGAGCTGAGCCCGGCCTGATAGAGGTCGGCGTCCGGTGCGAGCGCGCTCACGTCGCCCTGCAGACGTCCATGCTCTTCGATGATCTTCCTGATTTCGTCGGTCATCTCTTCTTTGGTGTGAGAGGGATTCAGGTCACTCGGTTAACGGCGCCACGCCTACGTTTCTCTCACGCCTCCTCGACCAAGTCGATCGCCGTCACGCCTGTGCGGCTACGACCACGGCGGTCGCATAGTCCCCCTCATGAGAGATGCTCACCGCGAAGTCCTTCAGGCCCTGGCGCTCCGCTGCGCCGAGCGCCCTGCCCGCGAGCGCGAGCGTCACCGAGCCCGACGGATCCCTCACGACCTCGATCTCCCTCCACGGTATCGCCTCGTCCGCCGGCCTCAACACCTTCAGCGCCGCCTCCTTGGCCGCGAACCGGGCCGCCAGGCGCTCGGCTACAGGGCCGTCGGGGCCCTGACAGTCATTCAGCTCGGCCTCCGTGTAGACGCGGTTCAGGTAGCGCTCGCCATGCTCTGTGACCGACTCGGCCACCGTCGTGACCGACACCAGATCGATCCCCGCCCTGATCGCCATTCTCCTTGGCTGCCGTTTCTTTAGCCGGCTGCGGCGTGGTCGATGTTCTTCTTGGGGTTGCTCGCGCGCGCGCGCGTACGCGCGCGTGTGGTCGCGATCGCGACACGCGCGGCGGCCGGTTCGGCGACCCTCAATCCCACAGCTCGTCCGGCAGGCCCGTCAGGCGAATGCCGGGGTGGACCTTGTGTTCGGTCTTGACGGCGATCAAGAGCGCGGTCAGCGACTCCGTGACCCCGGCCATGTCCAGGCCCCCGCAGTCCACGCAGCGCAGACCCTCGATCCGCTCGATCAGCCGGGCCGCCCGGCGCTTGTCAGAACGCGAGTCTCCGCACAGCAAGACGTCCTGGTCGAGCGGATGGTCCGGGTCGCTCAGCGAACCGGCGCTGACCGTATGCAGCGCCGAGACCACGCTCACTCCTTCGGGCACCATCTCGAGCGCCCGCTGGGCGGCCGAGCCCTGCGGCACGCCCAGCGTGCGGGGTTGGCCGCCGTCCGCCGGAACCGCCAGCGGCACGGTCGCGTCGATCAGCAGCTGCCCCGGTCGCAGCGCCCCGCGCAGGCCATCCAAGACCTGAGCTTGGCTGTCGAACGGGACGCTCAGGATCACCGCCTCGGCGTCGTGCACCGCCCCGGCGTTCTCCAAGCCCTCGAAGCGCCCGCCCGGCGCGGCCGCCCGGGCGCGCTCGGCCGTGAGCGCCGCGCGCTCGGCCTCGCGCGAGCCGATCACGACCGGCGTGCCCGTTCGGCCAAGCCTGACGGCCAGGCCGAACCCCAAGGCGCCCGAAGCCCCCACGATCGCGACCGTCCCGGCGGCAGCCCCCGCGGCAGCCCCCGCGCTAGTCCCCGCGGCAGCCTCGGCGGCAGCCCCCGCGGCAGCCCCCGCGCTGCCAGAGCCGGCGGGTGCCGTCTCGGCGTCCGGGCGCTCCCGGACCCCCGCCGCAGGCGGGCTCAGCACAGGGCGACCTCGTCGCCGTCCCCGACCTGCAGGCGCAGCGCTCGCGGCATCGAGAAGTCTCTGAAGATGCGGGCCTCGCGGCCGACGACGCTCGCCACCAGGCGCCCGCCCACGTGCAGCAGGCTCGCGTCGGCGAGCACGATCGTGCGCTCCAGCTCGGCTCCTTCGATGCGTACGCGCTCGGCGATCGAAGTGTGCGGGCCGATATAGGAGTCCGCGATCAGGGCGTCCGCGCCGATTATCGCCGGGCCGACGATCACGCTGGAGCTGACGTGAGCCGTCGGGTGGATCACGATCGGCCCCTCGAAGCGGTTGCCGTCGGTGGCTGCGACCGTCGCTTCGGGGTCGAGTTTGTCGAGCATCATCCGGTTCATGTCGAGCAGGTCGTGGGCGTCGCCCGCGAAGGAACGCCATTTCTGGACGACCCTGGTATGCACGCGCGCGCCGGCCCGTGCAAGCGCCTGGGCCAAGAGCGCCGGGTCGAGCGGGTATTCCGAGCACCACGACCCGAGCTGGTCGGAGTCCATGCCGGCCAGGCGCTCGAGCGACCCGGGGCCGAGCAGGAACACGCCGGCGCCGCCAAGCTGCCCGGGCGTCGCGTCGTCGACGGGGCTGAGCGGGCGCTGGGTCACCAGTTTGAGTCGCCTCACCTCCTGGCCGTCGTCTCGGACCAGCAGCAAAGCGTCCAGGGAGTCCGATCCCAGCGCCTCCACGAACTGCGCCAGCGGCTGGCCCAACAGCCCGTTGGCCTGGTGCAGGACGCACGCCTCGCCTCCCGCGAACTTTGTCGCCGCCGCCAGCGCCGCGTCTCTGTGGCCGTCTTCCTCGAGCTCGAGGTAGCTGACGGCCAGGCCCGGCGGTCCTTCGGCGGAGATGCAGGCCGAGATCTCGGCGGTAGCGTCCGCGGGGAGCAGGATGGCGACGTCCGCGATGCCGGCCTCGAGCATCGCGTCGAGCACGTGGCAGACGATCGACCTGTTCGCCACCCTCTGCAGCGACGGTCTGCGGGTAGCCCCCAGCCACGGGCCCGTCCAGCGGGTTGCGTTGGGGACGACGAGGATGCCCTTGTTGAGCACGTCGAACAAACGCGTCGCGCGAACCAGTACTCCCGTGGCGCCACAAAATCTCCTTAACTGAGATTCAGGTCCGTCACAGGCGTCGGGCGGCGGTTAGGTTGCCCGGCTCATGCGGCCGTGCTTGGCTACGCGGCGGTCGTGCTTGGCTACGCGGCGGCTCGGCTTGGCTACGAGGCGGCTGTGCTTGGCTACGTGGCGGTCGTGCTTGGCTACGCGGCGGCTGTGCTTGGCTACGCGGCGGCTGTGCCTGGCTACGCGGCGGCCGGGGTTGCCGCCGCGGAGCAGCCCAGCGGCATGCCGTTGTCGCGCATCGACGCTTCGGCCATCTCGACGGTCGCGACGATCTCCAAGCCGAGCGAGACGTTCGAGCGCGGCTCCTCGCCGGTCCGGATCGCCCTGGCGAAGTCCTGTAGCTCGAGGCGCAGCGGCTCCTGGGGTTCCACCCGCGGGATCACCACGTCGCCGGTCCTGTAGACGAGCTGGTGTTCGCCGAAGTTGGCCGGCTTTTCGACGTCCATACCCCGGTCGTAGACGCGCACGGGTTCGTCGGAGGCGGTGTCGTCGTACTGGACCATGCGCTTGCTTCCGACCACGATCATCTGGCGGACCTTGCGCGGGGCCAGCCATGACAGCTGGACGTTGGCGGTGACGCCGCCCTCGAACGTCAGCGTCAGGAAAGCCGTCTCGGCGACGTCCTCGCGATACACGCAGCTTCCCTGTGCGGCGACTTCGACGACGGGGCGCCCGAGCCAGTAGAGCAGGATCGAGAGGTCGTGGGGAGCCAGATCGCAGACGACGCCGTCGCGCTGGTACTTGCCGAGGTTCATGCGCGCCGAGGTCACGAAGTGGATCTCGCCGACTTCATCGGTCTGGATCAACCTGTGCACGGTGTTGACGGCCGGGCTGTAGATGAACGTGTGGCCGGGCATCAGCGTCAGTCCCGACTCTCGGGCCAGATCGGCCAGCTCCTGGCCGTCGATGAGCCGCGTGGCAAGCGGCTTCTCGACGAGCACGTGCTTGCCGGCTTCCAAAGCCAGCTTGGCCAGCGGATAGTGAGTGGACGGTGGGGTTGCGACGATCACCGCCTCGATCTTCTCGTCGCACAGCACAGCATCGAAGTTCTCGAACGTGTCGGCGTCCGGGTGGTAGCGCCCCAGGCCGCGCAGCTGCTGGCTGTCGCGGTCGCACAGGGCGCGCAGCTCGAACTCGGGCGACTCCGCCAGGTTGCGGGCCAGGTTCGGGCCCCAGTAGCCACAGCCGACCAGAGCCGCGCCGATCGGCGCGGGCCGCATCGTGATGCGTCCGTTTCGCTTTGCGTCTGTGTGCCAGAGGCTCGAGCCGTTCAACATCGTCTTTCCGATCAACGCTCGTCGGGGCGTCTGGCTTGCGTAAAGGTCAGTACCGCCTCGACGACCTGCTCCAGCTCGGCGTCGGTCATGCCTCCGAACAGTGGCAGCGAGCACATGCGCTCGGCCTGGCGCTCGGCGACCGGCAGGCTCCCTGGTCCGAGACCCAGCTCGGCGTAGGCCTCGGTTCGATGGATCGGCGTCGGGTAGTGGATCGCCGAGGCGACGCCGCGACCGGTCAGGTGCTCGCGCAGCTGGTCGCGGCGCTCGGTGCGCACGACGAACAGGTGGTAGACGTGGTCGGCGCGCTCGGTCTCGGCCTCGCTCAGTCCCGCGATCTCGATTGGCTCGGCGGCGCCCGCCTCGCTCGAGCCGGCCTTCAGCGCCTCGCGCAGCGCAGCGCCCAGGCGGCGGCGCTCGGTGTTGCCGTCCTCGAGCCGCGCGAGCTTGCGCCTCAGCACGGCCGCCTGCAGCGCGTCCAAGCGTGCGGTCGTGCCGATCAAGCGGTGTCTGTAGCGGGGACGCTCGCCGTGGGCCCTCAGCAGGCGCACGCGCTCGGCCAGCTCGGGAACCGAGGTGGTGACGGCGCCCCCGTCGCCCCACGCGCCGAGGTTCTTGGTCGGATAGAAGCTGAAGCAGCCGAACGCGCCGAAGCTGCCGACGCGCCGCCCCCGGTAGCGGGCGCCGTGAGCCTGGCAGGCGTCCTCGACCACGTGAATCCCGTGGTCCCGGGCGAGGTCCATGATCGGGTCGAGCTCGACCGTGGCGCCGAACAGATGCACCGGGATCACGCACCTCACGTTCGGGCCCAGGTTCTCGGCGACGATCTCGGCCGTCAACAAATGTGACTCCGGATCGACGTCGACCAGGCGCGGCTTCGCCCCGACCGCGCTGACCGCCTCGGCCGTGGCGATGAACGAGTTGGTCGGCACGATCACCTCGTCGCCCGGCCCGATCTCGAGCGCCCGCAGCGCCAGCGCCAGCGCCTCGGTGCCCGACGAGACGCCGACCGCGTCGTCGGTCTCGCAGTACTCGGCGAACTCGCGCTCGAACTCTTCGACGGGCTCGCCCAATGTGAACGCGCCCCGCTCGGCGACCCCTCGCACCGCCCCCAGCAGCTCCTCCAAGAGCTCCGGGTCGGCGAAGTCCAGTCTGGTCAGCGGGACCGACGCTCCACCGGCGCTCGCCGTGCCGGCGCTCGGCGGCGCGCTCGC
>DATJWI010000060.1:0-5408 GCA_035501375.1 Solirubrobacteraceae bacterium | reverse complement strand
GCCGCTGTCGCGATCTCGCTGGCGCGCTCGCTTGACATCACCTACATCTTGATGGGCACGCCCTCGCCGCCTCGCGGTCTGCGGCGACTGAACGACACCCTGCTCAACCGTCTGCTGCGAGGCCTGCCCGGAGTGGATGTCCGCATCGTCGCCGACCGGACCTTGCGTGAGCCCGGCGAGTCTGAAGATGCGCCCTCGTAAAGCGTTGCTAAACCCATGCAGGAGCCGGCGCCGCCATGGCGTAAAGCTTTGCTTGCGGCGCAACCCTGCGTCCGAGCCGCTGTTCCAACGCCAGATGAAGCCTTCCTTTCGACATCTCTTCTTGCTCGCGTCGCTGTCGATCCTCGCGCTCGCAAGCGTGACCGGCGCTGGCGCCGCCTCGCTTACAGACGCCGCAAAGGTGCGGAGTCCGCGCGCGCACGTCGCCTCCTCCTACCTGACCGGCATCGGCGAGGAGTCGCCCGTGATGTTCGGCAGCCCGCTATGGGTCCAGCTGCACACCAAAATCGTCCGCTACATCGCTCCTTACGACGCCGTCGCGCACTCCTACTCGCTGGACCAGGCCAGGCTGTTCATCCGCGAAGCCGAAGCCCATCGCGAGCAGGTCCTGGTCGCCTTCTACCACTCCGAGTACACGCCCCTGAGGCTGCCTTCGGTCTCGCTCTACCAGAAGGACGTCGCCAAGTTCGTCAAGCTCTTTCCTCACGTCCGTCAGTACCAGGCCTGGGACGAGGCCAATCGCGGCTACATCCCGCACGCGCTCGCCAGTCCTTCGGCCCAGGCGACCGCCCGCTACTACCAGGCTCTGCTCAGGGTCTGTCACGGCTGCACCGCGATCGGCTTGGACGTGCTCGATGCCCAATACATCGGCCCGACGCTCGAATACATCTACGAATTCAAGCGCTGGATCGGGAAACTCGAGACGATCATGCCCAAGATCTGGGGCCTGCACAACTACTCGGACATCAACCGCCACGAATCCTGGCGTACGCGCGCGCTGGTCCGAGCCTTCGGCGGTCAGGTATGGCTGACCGAGACCGGCGGGATCGTCCAGTTCGGGGGCGCCTTCCCCAACAGCCACGGTTCCGGCTTGACGCGCGCCGCGGGGGTCCTCAAATACATGTTCGCTGTCACCGGCTCGATTCCCCAGATCAAGCGCCTCTACATCTATGACTGGCTCGGTGGCAACGCCTCCACGCGCTTCGACGCAGGCCTGATGAACGCCCACGACCAGCCGCGCCCCGGCTATGTCGTCGCCTGCAAGGCGCTGCGCGCCAGGAAGTGCAACCTCAGGACCGCGAGAAACTGAGCTGCGCCTCCGGCGCCTTCGGCCGGTCGCGTCGGGCCGGCGGAGCATTGCGCAGCAGTCGCATCGCCAGCAACGCCAGCAGCCCCACCGCGGCGGCGATCGGGGCCAGGGCCTTCAAGGGGTAGCTGCTGAAGCTGGGATGCGCCACCGTGCTCAGGGCGGTGTGATCGCCCGCTTTGACGATGCTCAGGAGGCCCCGATGATCGATGCCGAGCACGGTCGGCCCCAGCGCCGCGAACAGGCACCAGGCCGCCAGCGCCGCCACGCCCGCCAGCACCGACCCGTCCGACAGGTCAAGCCTCGGCGTGGCGGCCGCGGCCAGCACGACAGCGCCCCCCGCGGCCAGCAGGAAAGGCCAGATGCCGCCCCAGCCGCGCCCCATGCCGTAGGCGCTGGCGAGCGTGGGCTGGAAGAGGCCCTCGCCCAAATATCGGACCCACACGACGGCCTCGGTCTCGTAGCCGACAAGCGGGTGCGTGATCGTGGCGATCACGGTCGCCGTGATCGAGACGGTTGCCATCGCGATGGTCGGTCCCGGCCAGCGCTTCAGCGCGAGCGCGATCGGGAACGCCAGGAAAGGCAGCGTGGTGTCCAGGAACCGCGGGCCCATGAAGCCGCCGCCGAACGGCAGGTAGTAGCCGGAGTTGTAAGCCAGGTAGAAGACGGCGATGCCGGCGATCGTCAGCGCCTCGGCGCGCTTGCCACGTTTGTAGAGCAGCCCCGTGCCCAGCGCTCCGAGCACGAGCACCGGCGAGATCGTGAACAGGCCTCTGGAGTCGAAGAGCAGCGTCGCCAAGACCCTGGGGTTGGGCAGGTCGATCCCGAAGAACCCCTGCTGCTGTCTTGGGATGTTCGAGTAGGCCAGGTGCGTCAACGAGCCGAACGCGTATTTGTTGTAGAGCAGCAGCGGCACGATCCCGACCAGGCCGCCCGCCACGTAGGCGCCGGCGCGCGTCAGCACGCCGCGCGGGCTCAACGCGTCGCGCCGCGAGAGCATGAAGCCACCGAGTACGAGCGCCGCGAAGAAGGTCGGGTACTCCGAGCTGAACGCATATCCCATGGCCAGGCCCGCGACCGCCAGGAGCGGCGGGCTCGGCGGGCCCTCGCGCTCGCGCAGCATCAGCCAGAACGCCGCGAAGCTCAGGAACGTAGTGAACACGTGGCTGAACAGCAGCGTCGACAGCGGCAGCACCAACGTCCCCAAGCCCAGCGCGACCGCGGCCGCGGCGCCGTACCCCGGCTCGTAGCGCTCGGCCACGCGCCACACCAGCAGCAGGAGCAGGAAACCGGGCAGCACGTTCGCCCAAAGGCCGATCAGGTAGACCATCTCGTCGCCCGGCCGGTTCGGGGGCGCCACATGCGCGCGCGTCCACGCTTCGGCGTTCACCAGGTTCAAGGCGTCGTAGAACGGCAGCGAGAAGAGCGCCATCCCGGGCGCCCTGGCCGAATACCAGTGCCCCTTGTAGAAGGCCTTGTCGCCCGTGTTTTCGTGGTATTGGTCGATCGTCGTACGGTCCTGGTTCAGCGACCTGATCAGGTCGTAGTGCGAGGTCTGGTTCCAGGAGAAGCTCTGGACCATCGTCGCGTAGCTCAAGCCCACCAGCACGATCGCGGCCAGCGCCAGTCGTCTTGCCGGCAGTCTCCGCCCGGAGACCGCGCGATCGCCGGCGGGACCGCTGGGCGCCGGGGCGTGACCGCGGTCTGGGACTGGGCGGGGTTCCATCAGTCCGTCCCGTGCAGGGCGGCTGGCCCTGGGCCGATCTCGTAGATGACGATGTCCCCGACCTGGCGCTTGGCGATTCCCAATCCCGCTATCGGTTTGGCGGCGGCCGCGGCGGTGTCGGGGGGCTCGGCCAGCGCATAGCCGACGATGCCCGGCAGCTTGGGCATCTTCAGGTGCAGCACGACCGTCTTGATGCCGTAGTACCTCAGCTTCTCGACGCTTGCCTTGTCCGGAAACCCGCTGATGCCGCCCCTCAGGTCGTCGACCGACGGGATGTCGAAGGTGGAGTTGCCGATCGGGATCTCATAGAAGCCGTTCGTCGAGAAGTACTGCCAGACGCGGTCGGCGGCGCCGTCGGTCGGCAGGTCCAGCAGCGGCCCCGGCAGCCCGATCTCGGCCTTCGCCGGCTGGGGAACGACCGGGTGCCCGAGATGCCCGGCCCCTTCGCCGAGCAGCCCGATCAAGAGCGCCACGCCGAGGACCGCTCCCAGCGCGGCGATGGTGTGGCGCCTGCCGAACCTGCCGGCGGCGGCCACCAGCCACGCGACCCCGGCGCCGGCGAGTAGCGCATAGAAAAGCGTCGCCATCGTGAACACCCGGCCTGGCACGCGCACGCCGTCCCAGCCGGGCGCGTAGTCGTAGAGCAATCGATACGGATAACCGGCCCCAGTCAGACCCAGGCCCATCGCCAGGACCGAGCAGACGAGGATCCCGGACGCCAGGCCGATACGCAGCCTGCGCGTGTAGATCCCGGTGCATAGTCCCACGATCGCCAGCCCAAGGATCAGGCCACCCGGGAAGAAGACGTCCTCGTTCTTGGAGTGCACTTTCGCTCGCGCGCCCGCAGTGATGCCGCCCCAGACCCGGTTCTCCGAGGAGGCCGACAGGAGCGCCGCGGGTCCGGACGAGTACGTTTTGACTTCCTTGAGCGTTCGCTTGGCCGTCGGGTACTCCTTCGCGACCCTCAGGTACGGCCGGGCCTGGAACACCGTCATCGCGCCCAGACCCGCCAAGCCGATGCACGTCACGGCCAGCAGCCTCCTCGGGATCAGCGGGCCGCGCCCGCTCGCCCCCGCGCGCGCGGTCGCTCCCGCACCAACACTCTCCGCACCGACACCCGCGGTCGCGGCCCCGACAGCGTCCGGGAGGGCTCTCGCGGCGTCGCCCGTTGTGGGGTCCGGCCGCTCCTCGCCGGTGGACCGCTCCCACCCGGCGCCGGGTCGCAGGCGCCCGCGCCACCACTCGAACAGCACGATCAGGGTGAGCACGGCCAGGAGGTAAGCGAACTGCATGCCGAGGGTAAAGCCGAGGCTGATCTGCCAAGCCCCGACCAGCCAGCCGGCCAGCACCAGCCAGGGCGAGGTCCGCCGGTAGCCGCGCAGCAGCAGGAACAGGGCCAGCGGGATCCCGCCGCTCGAGATCACGTGCAGGTGCCCGGCCTCGGTCACGCGGTACGGGGCATACGCGAACGCGATGCCGGCGGCGCCCGCGCCGAGCCGTCCCAGCCCAAGCTCGCGCGCCAGCAGATAGGCGCCGACGAAGCACAGAGACCAAGCCCACAGGAACAGCAGGTTGTAGTGGACGAGGGCCGCCACCGTGCCCGACCCGAAGAACGCCACCGGGCCGTACCCGAGCAGCGAATCCGAGAAGGCCAGGCTCAGGGGGTGCGGGTAGAAGGTGTTGGCGTCGAACAGGTGTCCCGGGTCGTGCAGCAGCGCGTGGCCCACCCACGCGACCTCCCAGGCGGTGCGCACCGGGTCGCCGAGGTCGGGCGAGATGCGGCTGGACATGTGCAGCGCCAGCGGCCAGCTCGTGAGGACCGCGAGCGCCACTCCCGCCAGTGCGACCCATGCGAGCTCGGCCGCCCCGATCCTGGGCGAGGGGGCCCAGCGAGGGGTCGGCCCGGCGGCTGGGTTCCTGGTCGGCTGCTCGAGCTGGGCGGTCGCCATCAAAGCGAGCAGCATATGCGAGCGGGATGCGCCAAAGCGGAAGGGCCGCGCGGCAAGGGCTGGGACGTGCCGGGGGCCGATTTGAGTCACACTGTCGGCCATGCGTGTGCTGGTCGTCGGTGCAGGTGGGGTCGGAGCCGCGTTCGCGGCGATAGCCCAGCGGCGACCGGTCTTCGAGAGGGTGGTCCTGGCCGACGTCTCGCCGCGTCGTGCCCGCGACGCGATCGCGCGCCTGGATGAAGCGGATCGCTTCGCGGCCGAGCGCGTCGACGCCTCCGATCGGGCCGGGCTCGTGGCGCTGATCGAGCGCGTCAAGCCGGACGCGGTCCTGAACGCCTGCGATCCGCGCTTCAACGAGCCGATCTTCGGGGCCTGCTTCGACGCGAAGACGACCTATCTGGACATGGCGATGACTCTCTCAGAGCCC
>DATJWI010000059.1:0-3589 GCA_035501375.1 Solirubrobacteraceae bacterium | reverse complement strand
TGCGCCTTGGTGCCTACGGGCGCGACCATCCGGCCGCCATCGGCGAGCTGGGCTTCGAGGCTCCGAGGCGGGTCATCGCCCATCGCCGCCGCCACGTTGATCGCGTCGAACGGCGCCTCCTCGGGCCAGCCGTTCCAGCCGTCGCCGACCCGGAACGTGACGTTGTCGATGCCGAGGCTGGCGATCGCCTCGCGGGCGGCCTCGGTCAGCGCGGCGTGGCGCTCGATCGTGAACACGTGGTCGGCCAGCAGCGAGAGCAGCGCGGCGTGGTAGCCCGACCCGGTGCCGACGTCGAGCACCCGGTCGGTGGGCGCCAGCGCCAGGACCTCGAGCATCCGCGCCACGACGAGCGGCTGCGAGATCGTCTGGTCGCTGCCGATCGGGAGCGCCACGTTGGCGTAGGCCCGGTTGCGCTGCTCCCTGGGCACGAAGCGCTCGCGCGGGATGCTGGCGATCGCGGCCAGCACGCGCTCATCGGCGATCGCCGGTCGCAGGTACTGGGCGAGCTCAAATGCTTCCTGCGGGCACATCGGCGTTCAGAAATCTTCCGCGTCGGCGTCGGCGTCGAGCCACTTGTCGAAGAACTCCTCGGCGTCGAGACTGACCAGGTCGGCTCGGAGCAGCTTGAGCACCTTCGAGGCGTCCTTGGGGGGAAGCTCCCAGTACAGGATCACCTCGCCCTCGGCAATCGACACGACCTCGATCCGGTCGATGCGATCGGGGTCGGACATGAAGGCCGGCTCGCGTCCCCCTCGGGAGACGATCAGCTCGTAGGAACGGTTGGCCTTCATGTCGTGAGCAGGTCGGTGGCCGCCTTTAAGGCATCCGTACCCGTTAGCACCTGGGTGCCGACCTGGATCGCGGGGAGACCGGTGACGCCGGCGTTCAGGGCGCGGTCCGTTGCGGATTTCAGTGCCGTCGTCGTGGTCGCGAGCTCGATGCCGCGGCGCAGCGCCGTCGGGTGTATCTCGCAGGCCGCGCCGGCGATCAGGACCGTGTTCTCGTCGGACAGGTCCCGGCCGCCCGCAAAGGCCTGCCTGAACGCCGCCAGCGAGAAGGCCACCGCGCGGCCGATCCGCTTGGCGTACGCCGCCGCGAGCATCGCCGTCTCGGTGTTGGGCGGCCACTTTGGCGGCCAGCGCACCGGCTGGAGGCCGAGTTCGTTGATTCGGTGCTCGATCTGTTCCCGGTCGGTTGGCTCCCGGTCGATCGGCGCGATGTCCGAGCCGAGCACGGGCTCCCACTCGGGCACCACGGGGAGCATCGCCATGATCGTCTCGGCGACTATGTAGCACTGCGGGCTGCCGAGGTCGTAGTAGAAGACCGGCTGGTCGGGACTAGCCGTGGATGAGCCAACCATCGGCGGCGCGTCCAGCCTCCATCACGGCCTCCGACAGCGTCGGATGGCCGTGGATGATGCGCGCCACCTCGGGATAGCCACCCTCAAGCGCACGGACGTTCACGAGCTCTTGAATCAGCTCGGTCGCCCGGGTCCCGACGATGTGCCCGCCCAACAGCTCCCCGTACTGCTTCTCGCCCACGATCTTGACCAGCCCGGTGCGGTCGCCGTAGACCGTGCCGGCGCCGACGGCGCCGTACTGGATCTTGCCGACCACGACGTCGTGTCCCGCGTCGCGGGCCTGCTGCTCGGTCAGGCCGAAGCTGCCCACGTTCGGAGTGCAGAAGGTGGCGCGGGGGACGTCGGGGTAATCGATCGGGTGGGTCTCGAGACCCGCCGCATCCTCGACCGCGATCACGCCCTCGTCGGAGGCCTTGTGGGCGAGCGCCGGCCCGCGGACCAGGTCGCCGATGGCGTAGATGCCCTGCGCGCTCGTGCGCATCGCGCCGTCGACCTCGATAAGTCCGCTGTCGGCGAGCTTGACGCCGGCGGTGTCGAGGCTGAGCGCGGCGATGTCGGGCCCGCGGCCGGTGGCGATGACGAGCCACTCGGCCTCGCCCTCGTTATCGCCGTGGGTGTAGCGGCACAGGGACTCGGTCGAGACGATGTTCTCGACGAACGTGCTCGTGTGGACGGTGATCCCCTGGCGCTTGAGCCCGCGCTCGACGACCTTTGAGATGTCCTCGTCCTCGGTGGGCAGAACGCGGTCGAGGGCTTCGAACAGCGTGACCTCGGTGCCGAGCCGGGCGTAGGCGGAAGCGATCTCCGCGCCGGACGCGCCGGCGCCGACGACCGCGAGGGTCTTGGGGAGGTCTGGAAGCGCCCAGGCTTCTTCGGTCCCGATCACTCGCCCGCCGAACTCGGTGCCGGGGATCGGGCGCTTGACCGAGCCCGTGGCGAGGATGATCGTCTTGGCCTGGATCGGGCTGCCGTTGACGCTGACGGTCCCGTTGCCGGCGAGCGCGCCCTCGCCCTCGATCAGCTCGATCCCGTTCTTCTTGAACAGGCCGGACACGCCGCCGGTCAGGGTCTTGACGACCTTTTCCCGGCGGGCCAGGACCCCGGGCCACTCGACCGTCGGCTCGCCGACCTTGATCCCGAAGTCATCCGCCTCTCGGACCTCGGTGAGCACGTCCGCCACCCGGAGGATGGCCTTGGCGGGGATGCACGCGTAGTTGAGGCAGCGGCCGCCGACCGTGTCCTTCTCGATCACCGCGGTCTTCATGCCGAGTTGCGCGGCGCGGATGGCGGCGACATAGCCGCCGGGTCCCGAGCCGATCACGATGCAGTCGTACGAGGCGTCTGGCATGCGGCCGGAGACTATAGAAGGGCGTCTGCGCGGGCCGTTATGGGCGTTCGGGCATCTGGATGCGGCTGAGGACCCGGACCAGCTTGTAGAACAGCCAGCCGCCACCGCCGACGACCACGACGCCCGTGACGACGGCGAGGAGGTTGTTCGCGCGCAGGAGCAGCAGCGAGAAGATCAGGATCACGAACAGCAGGATCGCCTGGAACCCGAGCACGGCCCAGTAGCGCAGCTGCCACATGCCCCAGGCGCAGACCAGCATCAGGATCGAGAACAGCACGACGCCGCCGGGCGCGGTGTGGGCGCCGCCGACGCGGAACGAGCCGTCGACGAGCACGACGATCAGGTCGCCGGCGCCGATCAGTACCGCGACGAGCGCGGCGATCTTGATCGGCCAGGGGCGCTCGCCGGGGGCCAGGGGCTTCAGGGTGGCGCGGACGGCGGCGTTGCGCGCCTCGGAGCGGGCGCCGTAGCTCGACTGCGGAGACGTCGGTTGGGCCTGGGCGGCCGGAGGGCGGGTGGCCGGCGGACGGGTGGCCACCGGAGACGCGGCGGCCGGAGGTCGGCGCCGGCCGCGCTTGCGGCTACGCGCGGCCAACGGAAACCTCGCCGAGGGCCTCGCGCAGCGTGCGTGTCGCAACCGCCGGGTACGGCGCCTCGGTCAGCGCCCGGACGACCGCCACCCGCTCGGCGCCGGCCTCCCGGACCGCGGCGACATTGGCCGGCGAGATGCCGCCGATGGCGAACCACGGCAGCGTGGCGTTGTGCGCCGCGTACCGGACGAGCTCGAGGCCGACCGCTGGGCGTCCCGGCTTGGTCGGCGTGGCGTGAACCGGTCCGACGCCGATGTAGTCGACTCCTGCGTCGGCCGCGGCATCGACCTG
>DATJWI010000058.1:0-7471 GCA_035501375.1 Solirubrobacteraceae bacterium | reverse complement strand
AGGACGACCGCGACCGCGACCCATGCCGCCAGCGCGCTGCGAGGCCGTTCAATCGAGAATCGCGCCAGTCGAAGCATCCCACCGCAAACGTAAGGCGCTCGCAGGGCCTGCACATCGGGGTCTCGTCCGGCTTCGTGTCAGTAGTTACACGCGGCAGGATATGTCGCGTATTAAATTCCGGGACGCGTATAGCAAAAGTTATACGCCAGCTATTTTAATGGTGCCCTCTCCACACCCGTGCACCATTGTATTTACCTCCGTATCCCACGGTTATCTATCTATCTATCTATCTATCCCCGTACGTATCTATCCCCGTGAGCCATTGTATCTACCTCCGTATCCCACGGTTATCTATCTATCCCCGTACTATCTATCCCCGTGCGCCATTGTATCTACCTGCTACACGCGGCAGGATATGTCACGTATTAAATTCTGGGACGCGTATAGCAAAAGTTATACGCTAGCTATTTTAATGGTGCCCTCTCCACGTCCGTGCGCCATTGTATCTACCTATACTCATCGGATCGCGTACATGGCGCCCGCCTCATGGCCGGTCGGGTCAAGAGATCGGGCTTCAGCGCCTGAGGATCGCGTAGACCGTCGCGAGCGCGAACGCGATCTGGCCGAACGCCAAAGCGGTGCCCAGGTCGATCGCTCCAAGCAGCCCCGCCAGGAGGCTGGCGGCCACGAACGCGCCGAACATGGTCAGCAGATCGCGCGCCATCTCAGTCGGCGGCTCGCCGGGCGAGCGCGCGCACGAGCGCGGGCGTATCGGCGCCAGGGTCCTCTTCGGCCAGGGCCGCCTCGGCCGCGCGCCTGCCGCCGAGCGCGCCGAGGCCACGCTCGCCGTGCTCGCGTATGTAGTCGGTCAGGGCGCCGGCTCTACGCGCGCGCGTGCGGCGCGCCGCGATGTCCAAGTCCGCGCGATGCTCTTCGAGCGCGGCGATCAGCTCGGGAATGCCCCGGGCCGGAGCCAAGGCGGACACGGCGAGCACCTTGGTGGAGCTCGCCCCGAGCGAGCGCAGGGCGGCCGTCAGGTCGCGCCGGGTCCTCATCGAGACCTGACCGAGGTCGGCCTTGGTGACGACGAGCACGTCCGGAATCTCCATGATCCCGGACTTCAGGAACTGCAAGACGTCGCCGCTGCCCGGCTGCACGACCACGACGACCGTGTCCGCCACGTCGGCCACGTCGGTCTCGGCCTGGCCGACGCCGACCGTCTCGATCACGACCACGTCGAACGCGGCCGCCAAAGCCTGCGCTGCCGCCCGGGTGCCCGAAGCCAGCCCGCCGAGCTGCTCGCCGGCCGCGGTCGACCGGATGAAAACACCGGGGTCGGCCGGGTCGAAGTCGATGCGCGCCCTGTCGCCCAAGAGCGAGCCGCCCGAGCGGCGCGAACTGGGGTCCACGGCGAGCAACGCGACCGTCCTGCTCGCGCCCACGGTTGCCGCCGTTTCGGCGCCGGCGCCGGCGCCCGCGCGGGCGCGCCAGGCATGCAGCAGTGCTGACAGCAGGGTCGACTTGCCTGCGCCCGGCGGACCGGTGACGCCGACTATGTGGCCGGAGGCCTCGCCGCCGAGCCGGCTGGGGGAGACCTCAGCCAGCAGGGTCGCCGCCTGCTCCCGGTCGTCGGGGGCGGAGCTCTCCAAGAGGTTGAGCGCGTCGGGCGCGGCGCTCAGGTCGCGGGCGCGCAGCCTCGCGCCGAGCGCGGCCCCGTCGAGGCTCACGCCACGCTGGGCGAGCCGCTGGGGGCGGCAGCCTGACCGACCTCGCCGGGCGAGTCGGCTGCGGAGCCGTTGCCGGAGCCTGATCCGGCCAGCTCGACGATGTCGCGCATGATCCTGGTGATGTCGAAGTCCTTCGGCGTGTAAACGGCCGCGACGCCCGCCTGTTTGAGTGGCGCGATGTCCTGCTCGGGGATGATCCCGCCGACGACGACGGGCGCGCTGACGCCGGCGTCGTGCAGAGCGTCGAGCACCGCCGGTATCAGCTCGCGGTGAGAGCCGGACAGGATCGACAGGCCGATCACGTGCACGCCCTCCTGGCGTGCCGACGCCGCGATCTGGGCGGGCGTCAGCCGGATGCCCTCATAGACGACGTCCATCCCCGAGTCGCGCGCCCGCACGGCGATCTGCTCGGCGCCGTTGGAGTGGCCGTCCAGGCCGGGCTTGCCGACGAGGATCTTCGGGCGTCGGCCCAGCCGCTCGGTCGCCTGGGCGACCCGCTCGCGCAGCTCCTCCAAGTCACCGTCGCCTGAGGCTGGAGCGGCCTCGCCGACGCCCGTCGGGGCCCTGTAGCTACCGAAGACCTCACGCAGTGTGCTTGCCCACTCGCCAGTCGTCGCGCCCGCCCGCGCGGCGGCGAGCGTGGGGACCATCAGGTTCTCGCGATCGTCCGTCGATCCCGTGCCAGGCGCTTCGCCAGCGCCCCCGGCCGCGCCGTCGGGCAGCGCCGCGACGCGGGCCAGTTCGGCGAGCGCCGCATCGACGGCGGCCTGGTCGCGCTCTGAGCGCCAGGCCCTGACGGCCTCGATCTGCTGGGCTTCGACGGCCGGGTCGACGACCAGGATGCCGCCATCGCCGTCCGCTGTGAGCGGAGAGTCCTCGGTCTCGGTGAACCTGTTCTGGCCGACCACGGTCTGCTCGCCGGACTCGATTCGCTGGATCCGTTCGCGGTGGGCGTCCACGAGCGATGCCTTCATGTAGGGAACGGCTTCGACGGCGCCGCCGTGCTCGGCGACGACCGCCATCTCCGCGCGCGCCCCGTCCAGCAGTTCGGCCACGAGCGCATCCATCACGTGAGAACCCTCGAAGATGTCCGGATACTCGAGGATGTCGGTCTCATAGGCCAGGACCTGCTGGATTCGCAGCGACCATTGCTGATCCCACGGCCTCGGCAATCCAAGAGCCTCGTTCCAGGCCGGCAGCTGGATCGCCCGGGCCCTGGCGCCGCGCCCGAGCGTGACCGCCAAGGCCTCGAGCACGATCCGCTGCACGTTGTTCTCGGGTTGGGCCTCGGTCAGGCCGAGCGAATTGACCTGAACGCCGTACCTGAAGCGCAGCTGCTTGGGGTCGCTGACGCCATAGCGCTCGCGCCCGAGCTCCTCCCAGAGGATTCCCATAGCCCTCAGCTTGGCGTGCTCCTCGACAAAGCGGACCCCGGCGTTGACAAAGAACGAGATCCGCCCGAACACGTCGCCCATCCGCTCGGCCGGCACCCGCTCGCGGGCAGCGTCGAGCACCGCGATCGCGTTGCTCATCGCGTAGGCGATCTCCTGCACCGGTGTGGCGCCCGCCTCCTGCAGGTGATACGAGCAGATGTTGATCGGGTTCCACTTGGGGACGTGCTCGACGGTGTAGGCGATCATGTCGGCGATCAGCCGCAGCGAGGGCGCCGGCGGGAAGGCATAGGTGCCCCTGGCCAGGAACTCCTTGACGATGTCGTTCTGGGTCGTGCCCTGCAGCTGCTCCTGGCCGACGCCCTGCTCTTCGGCCGCAACGATGTAGAGCGCCAACAGCCAGGCCGCCGTTGCGTTGATCGTCATCGAGGTATTCATGTCGCCGAGCGGGATGCCGTCCATCAGCGCCGCCATGTCGCCGCGATGGCTTACAGGCACGCCGACCTTTCCGACCTCGCCTCTGGCGAGCTCGTCGTCGGGGTCATAGCCGGTCTGGGTCGGCAAATCGAACGCGACCGACAGCCCCGTCTGACCCTTGGCCAGGTTGCGCCTGTACAGCTCGTTCGACGCCTTGGCGGTCGAGTGCCCGGCGTAGGTTCTCATCATCCATGGCCGGTCGCGCTCGGGCAGTCTTGGGTTGCCAAATCCGTCCATACAGCCATTGTACGGACGGACCGCGACCTTTATCCTGCGGAGCATGACCCAGACGATCGAACTGCCTCGCGTCGGCGCGCCCGGAGGAGGCCTCGGCGAATCATGGAAGGTGATCGTGCGCAACGACGATCACAACACCTTCGACCACGTAGCCCGGACGCTTGCCCGCTACATCCCGGGCACGTCCTTGGAACGCGGCCACGAGATCGCGAACGTGATCCACAAGTCCGGCAAGGCGATCGTCTTCAGCGGCCACCAGGAGCGCGCCGAGCACTACTGGGAGCAGCTCAAGGGCGCCGGCCTGACGATGGCCCCGCTAGCCTGCTAGCCGGGGCCACGCCCTGGCGTTTCTGAAGATTCAGGCGGCTTCGCCGACATGGGCGCCGGAGCCGTTGCCACCACCGGTGGTGGAGTGGCCGTTGCCGGTATGGCCGTTGGTCGGCGCCTGCTGCTCGACGACCGCCCCCTCGACCGTGACGTCCCACCAGCCGTAGAGCACAGGTACCTGGTAGGAGCCCGAGAAGCGCATCCTGAGCTCGATCATCTCAGGGCCTTCCCAGTAGCGTTCCCAGTCCAGAGAGCGCTCGAAGTGGGCAAACTGCTGGAAGCGGTATTTGTCGTCGCGCGACCTGTAGACGGCGTATGAGCTGGCGCCGTAGCGCAAGGCGACGGGTGCGATGTCGTTGAGCGCGACCTCCAGGGCATTGCCCCTGAAGCCGGTCGCGTACCACGGGATGATGATCGTGCCGGGCTTGCTAGGTCCTCCGCCGGCCATCAGGCGCCTACCTCCGCTCGAATCGCGCCCGGACCGTCGGCCGTCTTGCCCTGGCCCTCGGCGGTCGCGCCGACGAGGATCGCGATCTTGCCGAGATGCTTGTTTTCGAGCATCAGCTGGTGGGCTTCGGCGACGCCCTCGAAGCCGAGCGTTCGCCACAGGACCGGTCTGATCTGGCCGGACTCGATCAGCTCGTTTGCCTTCATGCACTCATAAGCGTTGGCGAAGTGCGAGCCCAGGATCTCCTTCTGGCGCATCCACAGGTAGGCGACGTTGAAGTCGAGGTCGATGCCGGTCGTGCCCGCGCAGATCACGACTTTGCCGAACGTCTTGGCCGTGAACACCGATGTCGGGAAGGTCGCTTTGCCGACGTGCTCGAAGACGATGTCGGGCGCGTCGCCGAGGATCTCCTTGACACGCTTGGCGAAGCCGAGCGAGACCTTGAACCTGGCCTTCTCCTCCTCCGGGGTCTCGCCGCCCTTTCGCATCATCCCCGCGAACTCGCCCCTGTCGATGTAGTCGACCGCGCCCAAGCGCTTGACGAGCTCGCCCTTCTCGGCCGAGGACACCACGCCGACGCAGTTGGCGCCCGCCGCTGCGCACAGCTGCGTCGCGAACACGCCGAGGCCGCCGGCGGCGCCCCAGATCAGGACGTTCGCGCCGGCCTGCATCTGGCAGCGCGTGACCAGCATGCGGTAGGCGGTGAAGTAGACGAGGCCGTAAGAGGCCGCCTCCTCCCAGGTCAGGGAGTGCGGCTTTGGCAACAGCTGCTGGGCTTGGACCTTCGTGAACTGCGCGAACGAGCCCCAGGTCGTCTCGTAGCCCCAGATCTTCTGCGAGGGCGCCGCCATCGGGTCGAGGCCGTGGACCTCGGGGTCCTCGTAGCTGGCCATGTTGCAGTGCACCACGACCTCGTCGCCCGGCTTCCAGCGCGTGACGCCGGCGCCGACCTTCCAGACGATGCCCGAGGCGTCCGAGCCGCCGATGTGGTGGCCGTACTCCGGGTGGTCGCCGTACTTCATGACCGACACCGGCTTGCCGAGCGCAGCCCACACGTTGTTGTAGTTGACGCCGGCGGCCATCACACGGACGATGACCTCGAAGGCGCCGGGCTCCGGTACGTCTATCTCCTCGATCTGGAAGGCGTCCTTCGGTTCGCCGTAGCGCTCCTCGCGGATCACCCATGCCGCCATCGTGCTGGGCAGCTCGCCGGGCTCGGTGTCGACGGCGGAGACTTGCTGGAGATCGATTGCCACTTGCTCTGAACCTCGTCTTTCGTGTGTCGTGAGTCGGCGGGCGCTCCACGGCGGCCGACTGGGCGGGTCCAATGCTACCCGGGGCCGTCGCCCGGGCGTGGCGACGGTGCCCCTCCAGATCCGGGGTCCTCGTTCAGGGGCGCCGGCGCTCGGTGCGCCAAACCAGGCGCAGGCCCGACCAGTCGTCCCCGAGCGCGGCCACCTTCACACGTCGACGAGGCCGAGCGGGAGCGCGAGGTCGCGCAGGTCCTGCTCGCGGATGTCGCTGTCGTGGCCCGCCGCGCGCTGCGGCCGGGCGATCCACAGATCGCCGTCGGGGAAGACGCGCTCTGAGAGCGGGCCGATCGCCTCCTCGAGCCTCGCAAGCGCGCGAACGAAGAACACCGTCACATCGCTCGGGCCCCCCGCCGCACCGGGGGACGGGGCGCGAGCGGCGGGAGGGCCGGCGCTCGCGCGAGCGCCGTCGGGCAGGTCTCCCCGACCAGCCGCGCGGAGCTCCGAGCAGGAACAGGCGCCCGCCGGGCTTGATGCCGAGCTTCTGCGGAAGGAGGGTGGCGGAACAGCCGCCCGGGGTCGCCGTCAAGGCGAGCGGTCTTCGCGTTCTCGTTGGTGGCGGCGATCCCTGAGGGAGGACATCAGGCCCACGCGAGGTCCGCCGACGAGCTCCCACGAACGCTCGATCCCGAGCAGGAAGCAGACGACGACGACGACGCAGATCGTGTGCAGGCTTCCCTTGTCGGCGTTGTCGACGTCGAGTTCGATCGCCGCTACGAGCTGCACCGCGAACGCGACGGCGAGCCCCGCGAGGAAGCCGAGCTCGCGCAGATGCAGCTCGGCGGCGCGCACCGAGGGGACGAGGCGCACGAGCGCGCCGACGATGAACGACAGGCCCACTGCCGCGACGACCGTCGCCGCGACCGCCGGTGAGAAGTCGGGGATGAGCCCGAACAACGACACGACGAGGGCATTCGAGAAGGCCACCAGCGCGAGCGAGGCCCTCACGGCGAAGACGTCTTCGGCCTCGGGGCCGATCACCCGCTCGGGGCGCACGGAGACCGCGACGAACAGCAGCCCGATGAGCGCTCCCGCGATGCCGGCGGAGGCGGCGAAGAAGCCGTCGGCAGAGGCCATCGCGCCATTATCTCGCGGCGCACCCGGGCGCCGTCGGCCGTGCGCCGGGCGCGGGCGCCCGGGTTCGTTACGGTTCTGTCGAGCGGTGCCGCTTGCGATCGGCGAGCGGCGGGCGCCGGGATGAGGCCATCGAAAGGACGACGCGGGAGATGCCACTCGACGGAACTGTGCTCGGGAACTGCGCCTCGGAACAGATGGAGGCGCTCGACGAAGCCTACGGAGAAGACGACTCGGCGGAGATCGGGGCCGTCCTGACGATCGTCCAGGTGCTCAAAAGACTCGACGGCGACGGCAACACCGACGACTACTCCTCGACGGTCCGCATCCGTCACAACATCGCGGATCCCTACGCCGCGATCGGCTATCTGCGCGCGGCTGAACAGAGCATCATCGCCCAGATCAGCGGCGGCGAGGAGCAGTAGGCGCGGGGCGCTCGGCCTAGATCTGCTGAGGGCCGGTGACCACGAGGCCGGCGGG
>DATJWI010000057.1:0-16177 GCA_035501375.1 Solirubrobacteraceae bacterium | reverse complement strand
GAACACCTGTCCGGTCGGGATCGCCACTCAGGATCCGCGGCTGCGCGAACGCTTCAAGGGCACCCCGGAGCACGTCGTCAACTTCTTCTTCTTCATCGCCGAAGAGGTCCGCGAGATATTGGCATCGCTCGGCTTGCGTTCGCTCGACGAGGCGATCGGGCGGGTCGACCTGCTCGCCGCCGAGAAAGCGATCGAGCACTGGAAGGCGCGCGGAGTGGACCTCACACACGTCCTGACCCATATCGAGCTAGATGAGGACCCCGCCCACCCCGCGCCCCGCCGGCGCGTGGAAGGGCCGCCCGAGGTCCTGTCCGAAGCCCTGGACTGGGAGCTCGTGGAGCGCGCCCGCCCGATCATCGAGGCCGGCCTTGCCGGAGAGGGCGAGGTCTCCGAGGAGTCGGCCGACGACGGCCAGATGGAGCCGGCGCGCGTGCAGATCGAGCTGCCGATCCGCAACGTCAACCGCTGTGTGGGCGGGATCCTCTCCAGCCACATCGCCAAGGCTCGAGGGGCGGCCGGTTTGCCGGAGGATTCGATCGAGGTGCAGTTCACCGGGTCGGCCGGCCAGAGCTTCGGCGGCTGGCTGGCGCCCGGCGTCACCTTCAGGTTGTGGGGCGACGCCAACGACTACACCGGCAAGGGGCTCTCCGGCGGCGTCCTCGCGGTACGTCCGCGCAAGGGCATGTCCTCGAGATTCAAAGCCCGCGAGAACGTGATCGTCGGCAACACCGTCCTCTACGGCGCGACCGGCGGCCGCGCGTTCTTCAGGGGCCAGGCCGGCGAGCGCTTCGCCGTGCGCAACTCCGGCGCCCGCGCGGTCGTCGAGGGGGTCGGGGATCACGGCTGCGAGTACATGACCGGCGGATGTGTCGTCGTGCTCGGGCCGACCGGCCGCAACTTCGCGGCGGGAATGAGCGGCGGCGTCGCTTACGTGCTCGACGAGGAAGGCCGTTTCGCCAGTCGCTGCAACATGGGAATGGTCGGCTTCGAAGTGCCAAGTCCCGAAGACGAGACCGAGCTGAAAGCGCTCGTCGAAGAGCACGCTTTGCGTACCCAGTCGCCGGTGGCCGCCCGGGTGCTCGAAGGCTGGCAGGCACTCCTTCAAAAGAGCGTTTTCGTGAAGGTGATGCCCCACGACTACAAGCGGGTCCTGGCCGAACGCGCCGAAGCGGTCGAGGCCTTGCCCAAGCCGCAATGGCCCGCGGTGGCCGCCCGATGACGACCGAAGAGCGCGGCGCCTGATGGGCAAGCTCGGCGGCTTCCTTGAAGTCGAGCGCCACGGGATCCCATACCGGGACGCCGTCAAGCGGGCGCACGACTACAAAGAGTTCCTGGTGCAGCGGCCCGTGCCCGAGCTGCGCGAGCAGGGCGGGCGCTGTATGGACTGCGGCGTTCCCTTCTGCCACAACGGCTGTCCCCTCGGGAATCTGATCCCCGACTGGAACGATCTCGTCTACCGCGATCGTTGGTCGGACGCGATCGTGCAGCTGCACGCCACCAACAACTTCCCCGAGCTGACCGGCCGTCTGTGCCCGGCTCCATGCGAGGCGGCGTGCGTGTTGGAGATCAAAGAGAACGACGCCGTCACGATCAAACAGGTCGAGTTGGCGATCGTCGACCGCGCCTGGGCCGAAGGCTGGATCGTGCCTCAGCCGCCGAGGCGTGAGACCGGCCAGTCGGTCGCCGTCGTCGGCTCGGGCCCGGCCGGCATGGCCGCCGCCCAGCAGCTGCGCAGGCTCGGTCATCGGGTGGTCCTGTTCGAGCGCGACGAGGCCGCCGGCGGACTTGCCCGGTTCGGGGTGCCCGACTTCAAGATCGAAAAGCGGATCGTCGAGCGCCGCGTACAGCAGCTGATCGCCGAGGGCGTCGAGTTGCGCTGCGGCGTCGACGTCGGCCAAGACATCAGCGCCGAAGAGCTGAGGGCCGGCTTCGACGCGATCGTGCTGGCGACCGGCTCGCGGGTGGCGCGCGACCTGCCCGTGCCGGGCCGCGATCTGGACGGGATCCACTTCGCGATGGACTATCTCTACCAGCGCAACCGCTGGGTTGCCGGCGAGGTCGGCCCCGCGCCAACCGTCCCGGCTCCGCCGGTTCCGGGCTCCGTGGACGCTCCCCCCGAGATCAGCGCCGCCGGGAAGGACGTCGTCGTGATCGGCGGCGGGGACACCGGTGCGGACTGCGTAGGCAACGCGCTGCGCGAGGGCGCATCATCGATCGTCCAGCTCGAGCTCTTGCCGGAGCCGCCCGAGCACCGGCCCGACGAGCGCACTCCCTGGCCACAGTGGCCCCTGAAGTACAGGCTCAGCTACGCCATGGAGGAGGCTCTGCAAGAGGGCCTCGGCGACCAGGTGTACTCGATCGCCACGACCAGTTTCAGCGGCGACGAGACGTCGAGGTCCGATGGCGGGCCCGGTCGTGTCACGGCCTTGCACATCGCTCAGGCCGAGCCGGCGCCCCCGTTCGGGCCGGTCGCCGGCACCGAACGCGAACTGCCGGCGCAACTGGTGCTCTTGGCGATGGGCTTCTTGCATCCCGAACCTGGACTCCTGGACGAGCTCGGGGTCGAGAAGGATCCGCGCGGGAACGTCAAGTCCGTGAAGCCCTATACGACCTCCGTCGAGAGCGTGTTCGCCGCCGGCGACGCCAGGCGCGGGCAGTCTCTGATCGTCTGGGCGATCAACGAGGGCAGGCAGTGCGCGCGCATGGTCGAGCGCTATCTGGCCGGCAAGCGCGACGCTGGCAGCGGCCTGGGTCTACCCGAAGACCAGGGTGTCGCTGGCCACGCCGACGCCGACGAAGGCCCCGAGGGACCGCCCCAGCACGTCGGGCCGGGTGTCCCGGCAGGCTGAGCCGGGTTTTTCTCTACGCTTGTGGACGTGTCCTCCGTCAATGGTTCGCACTCGAGGCCCAAGGCCTGCATCATCGGCGCCGGCTCGTCGGGCATCGCCGCGGTCAAGGCCCTGCACGAGCGATCGATCGAGTTCGACTGCTTCGAGGCCTCTAACGAGATCGGCGGAAACTGGGTCTTCCAGAACCGCAACAACATGTCGGCCGCCTATCGAGACCTCTACATCAACGTCTCGCGCGAGCGCATGGCCTACTCGGACTTCCCGATGCCCAAGACCTATCCCGACTTTCCGCACCACACCCACATCAAGGAGTACTTCAACGCCTACGTCGACCACTTCGGCCTGCGCGATCTGATCGCGTTCGAGACGACCGTCGTCAAGGCAGACCGCGGACAAGGCGGGCAGTGGGAGGTCACGCTCGACGACGGCACGGTTCGCTCCTATGATGCCCTGCTCGTCGCCAACGGCCACCATTGGGACCCGCGCTGGCCCGAACCGGCCTTCCCGGGCGCGGACACGTTCGCGGGCGAACAACTGCACGCGCACTCCTATGTAGACAACTCGCTCTTTGACGGTCGCAACGTCGTGGTGCTGGGCATGGGCAACTCGGCGATGGACATCGCCGTGGAGTCCTCTTACGTGGCCGCCAACACCTACCTGTCGGCCAGGCACGGCGCCTGGATCATCCCCAAGTACGTGTTCGGCAAACCGGTCGACCAGCTTCCCCAAGACCCGAGGGTCCCGTTTGCGATCAGGCAGCGGCTCATCCACCAGGTCATCAGGTCCTACACGGGCGACCCGTCGCGCTACGGCCTGCCCCAGCCGGACCACAAGTTCGGCGAGTCTCATCCGACCGTCTCCGGGCGCATCCTGGATCGCATCGCCCACGGCACGATCAAGCCAAAGCCGAACATCGAAGCGCTCGAAGGCTCTCAGGTGCGCTTCACCGACGGCACGTTCGTAGACGCCGACGTCGTCGTCTATTGCACCGGCTACAAGATCACCTTCCCGTTCTTCGACCCCGACTTCCTGGCGGCGCCCGACAATCACATCGAGCTGTTCCGCCGCGTCTTTCATCCCGACATCGAAGGCCTGTACTTCATAGGCCTGCTGCAGCCGCTCGGGGCGATCATGCCCCTGGCCGAGGCTCAGAGCGCATGGGTCGGCGATCACCTGCTCGGCGATTACGTTTTGCCTTCGAAGACCGAGGTCCAAGCGGAGATCCAAGCGGACCAGGCCGCCATGAAGGCCCGCTATGTGTCGTCCAAGCGGCACACGATCCAGGTCGACTTCGACGACTACCTGCGCGCCCTCCAGATCGAGCGTCGCGCCGGCGCCGAACGGGCGCGTGCCAACCTTCTGCCGGCATAACCGCTTCCTCGAGCGCTGCCCGATCTGCAGCCGCGCTCTGCCCGGGGCCGAGTCCGCCGGCGGCGCGCGGCGATCCTCGCAGGGCTCGCCCAATGGCGGTGCTGGCGCGCGGGCCGACGCCGCCGCGCGGACAGGCGGCTCAGCGGGCTCTCGGTCACGTGTCCGGGCGGGTGCGCGCGGGAGCCAGATGCGTGTGCAACGCGAGGCCAGGGCCGCTGACGACGGCTACAGTTGCGAGCTGGCCCCAGGCCTGCGCGCCTCCGCGGACGCCGAGCGCCTGGCCTCTGAGATCGCGTTCTCCAGTGGCCGCCTGCTCGGTATGCAGGCCTCTGCGCCCGGCATCTTCGCTGAGATCCGGGCGCTTGCGGCGGACAGTCCCGATGGTCTGGAGCGCGCCACCTGGATCTGCTTCCTGACTGTCTACCTGTCACCTTTGCCCGGCGACGATCCATTCGCGGGCGTCAGGCTGGTGCTCGAGCGCGGGGACCGGGATTGGGACTCTCTGCTCGACGGGGTGCCGCTCGGGCCGCGCACCTCGCACGATCCGGGCCGTGGCTCGGACACGTTGCGTGCCTACCGCCAGTGGGCGCTGCAGGCCGGCCGACCGGAGGTCGGCCAACAGGCCGAGGCGATCGTCGGCGAGGAGTCCTGGACGCCGCAGCGGCGCTTCGAGCGCGCGTTCGAACGTCTGGCGCTGCCCGGTTTCGGGCGCATGGGCAGGTACGACCTGCTGGTCACGCTCGGGCGCCTCGGACTGTATGAGCTGCAGGCCGGCTCGCTGCACCTGGCGACGGGCCGCGGGATGGCGGCCGAGGATCTGACTACAGTCGCCGCCAAGCGCCTGTTCGCGGTCGGCGATCCGATCTATCTCGAGCGCCGGGCTTCGGCTTTCGCCGAGGCCTCGGCCGTGCCGGTCGAAGTGCTCGACCTGGCCTTCGCAAACTGGGCGGCCGGCGAGCGCGCGACGCTCGGGTTCGATCCCGACACTGTCGACAGCGCGGCTCTGGAGAGCGCTCGGATGGCGCTGGGGCTTGGATCGGCCGAGAGCTCAGACGGGGGAGATCGCGCCTCGATCCGAGCATGAGCTTGTTCTCTTCGGGCTGGTCACGCGCGCGCGCGCGTGCAGCCGTTCTGTGGGTCGAAAAGTGACGTCCACCCCAGCACCTAGAGTCCCGATCAAGTTATGCCCCTGTGCTTTATCGAGCCCCAGGACGCCATTCGTGTGATCGCCGAGTCGGTCGGTCGCGAGGCCAGGCGCCAGCTCGTCGGCGAGGTCGTGCGGGCGTGGGTCGACGACATCCCAGATCAAGAGCTGTCGGTGCACTACGCGAAGGCGGTCGCCGACCTCGACAAAGACGACTTGCATCTGCTCGCTGCCTGGCACGCCTCGCTGGAGGTGGGCCAGCCCGTCCCGAACAAAGACTTCCTGGTCGGCGTCTTCCAGAGCCTCGGCGAGAACAGGCGCGAGGCCTTGAAGATCGCCGCCGGCTTCAGGGGCGAGGAAGCCTTCCAGGCGGGCGTCTCCGAGGAGCAGGCCCTCGACACCGTCCTGCCTTGCCTGTCGCGCGAGCGGGCGATCGAGCTCGCCCACGAGTGCATCCAGCTCTACGCCTGGGACAGGCTGGGCTCAGAGAACTAGTGCCGCTGAGAGGGGCTGGCCAGCGAGATCAGTAGCCGAGGGCGAACTTGGCGTCCTCGGACATCTTCTCGGGAGACCACGGCGGCGTAAAGACCATCTCGGAGTCGATCGTCTTGACGCCGTCCAGTTCGCCGACGAACTCGTCGATCTGTTCTGTCACCTGCGGCCCGATCGGGCAGCCCGGCGTCGTCAAGGTGAACGTGACGCGCACATTGCCGTCATCGACCTCGACCCCGTAGATCAGGCCCAGCTCCACGAAGTCGAGCCCCAACTCGGGGTCGATCACGTTCGACAACGCATCCATCACATCGTCCACCGTCAGGGTCGTCTCCAGATCGGACATGAAGCGAGTCTAGCTCGCCCGCCCCGCGCCGTGCTCACGCAGGCGTGGCGGCCGACTCGCCGGCCAGCTCGACGAGGTTGGCCAGTTCCTCGGCGATCGACTCGCCGAGGGCGTTGACGTCGGGCAGGGCGTCGTAGTCACCGAGCAGACCGAAGTTCATCTGGCCGTTGTAGGACATGATCGCGATCGCCAAGCCATGGTTTTCGGGAAGGAACGCGACCGGATAGGCGGCCAGCATCTCGCGCCCGAGCACATACAGCGGGAACTGGGGGCCGGGCACGTTCGTGACGATCAGGTTGAACAGCCTGGTCGAGAAGTTCAAGCGCGAGGCCTGGGCCAGGATCGTCGGGGGCGCGAAGTTCTGGGCCCCCGCGATCGCCTCCGCGCCGAGCGCCTGCTTGGACTCCTTGAGGCCATCCATAGAATGGGAGACGAACTTCAGGCGCTGCACCGGGTCGGCGATATAGACGGGCAGAGGGCCCCTCATCACGACGATGCGGTTGCCCATCTGGTGGTGCTCGCCCTCGGTCCTGACCGAAACTGGCACGAGCGCCCTCATCTCGACGCCCTCCGTACGCATGCCCCTGGCGATCAGGAACTTGCGCAGGGCTCCCGTCACGATCGCCAAGACGACATCGTTGACGGTCCCGCCGAACGCGTTCTTGACGAGCTTGAACTGTTCCAGCGAGCCACCGATCCCGACGAACCGCCGATGCGGGCCGATCGGCACATTCAGGGGAGTCTCGGGCGCCGGGTTCAGCTCTGCCCAGACGAGCTCGCCGAGGCCCTCCGCCACGTCGCGTGTGCGCGCCAGGGCGCGGTCGGGATGCGTAAGCGCGTCCACGGCGCCCTCGGCGAGCTCGACACCGGCACGCACGGCGCCCTTCAGTCCCACGGCGACGAGCTCGGCTGTGCTCGGCTCGCCGTGCGGGCGCCAGGGGCGCCCAGAGTGCTTGACCGGCGGCGGGTCCGGGCTCAGATCGAACAGGACGGTCGCCAGGTCGATCCCGGCGATGCCGTCGATCAGCGAGTGGTGCGTCTTCGAGATCAGCGCGAACCTGTCCGCTCGTCCGTCTGAGGCGGGTATGCCAGGTCCCTCGATCTCCGGGCCGAGGCCCTCGATCAGCCACATCTCCCACAGCGGCTTGGACCTGTCCAGCTGCTGAGAGAAGATCCGGGCCGTCAGCGCGCACAGCTGATCCCAGCCGCCCGGTGTCGGCAGCGCGGTGTGGCGGACGTGGTAGGCCAGATTGAAGTTCGGGTCGTCGACCCAGACGGGCCGGCCACTGTCGAAGACGGTATGGGCCAGCTTGTGCCTATAGCGGGGGACCAGGTGCAGGCGCATCCTGATCTGTTCGAGGAAGTCCTCCATCGGTGGCGGCGGGCCTTCGAGCACCGTCAACCCGCCGACATGCATATGCGAGTTGGCTCCCTCCTGATGCAAGAACGAGGCGTCCACCGCTGTCAATCTGTCCAGGTGTCTTTGGGTCATGCTTCCGCCAAGCCTATCCGCCCGCTCCAGCCTCTTACAATGGTTTTGTGGCCAACACGGTCGAAAAGCTGTTGCTCGCGGCGCCGCGCGGCTATTGCGCGGGCGTCGATCGTGCCGTCCAGACGGTCGAACGCACGCTCGAGACTCATGGCGCGCCGGTATATGTGCGCAAGGAGATCGTCCACAACAAGCACGTCGTACAACGCCTACAGGAGCGCGGCGCGGTGTTCGTCGACGAGCAGACCGAGGTTCCGGAGGGGGCTTTGTGCGTGTTCTCGGCTCACGGTGTCGCTCCCAGCGTGCGCGCCGGCGCGGCTGAGCGGGGGCTGCGGACGATCGACGCCACCTGCCCCCTGGTGACGAAGGTCCATCGCGAGGCGGCCAAGTTCGCGGAGGAGGGCTACACGGTCGTTCTCGTCGGTCACGAGGGCCACGAGGAGGTCGAAGGCACGATGGGCGAGGCGCCCGAGAAGATCGTGCTCGTGCAGGACGAGGCCGATGTCGACGCCCTGCTGGTGGAGGACCCCGAGCGCGTCGCCTACGTCACTCAGACGACACTCTCGGTCGACGAAACCGAGGCGATCGTCGCTCGCCTGCGTGAACGTTTCCCGGCGATCGTCGGTCCCAGGACCGACGACATCTGCTACGCGACGACCAATCGCCAGGCCGCCGTCAAGCGCCTGGCTGCCGACTGTGACGTGATGCTCGTGATCGGCTCCAGCAACTCTTCTAACTCGGTGCGCCTGGTCGAGGTCGCGCGCGACTGTGGCACCGACGCCCACCTGATCGACAGCGCGAGCGAGATACGCGAGGAGTGGCTGTCCGGCAGGCGTGTCGTCGGGGTTTCCTCAGGCGCCAGCGCTCCCGAGAACCTGGTCGCCGAGCTCGTCGAGTACTTCCGGGCGCGCGGGGTCTCCGACGTGTCCGAGGTGAACGTCATACGCGAGGACGTCCGTTTCATGCTGCCCAAGCCGGTTCGCGAAGCCGCCGTCGCGGGCGGTTCGTCCTGAGCCCGCTCGCGAGCGCGACCATACCCCGGTTGTCGTGACCCGCACCCTCATCATCTCCGACCTCCATCTCGGCGGCCTCTCCGGGGTGGACGTGCTGCGCCGCCCGGCGGTGCGCGCGCCGCTGCTCGAACGTCTGGCTGACATCGATCGCCTGGTTCTGCTCGGTGACGTGCTGGAGCTGCGCCACGGCCCCCCGCACGAGGCGCTCGCCGCTGCGCGCCCGTTCTTCGAGGACGTCGGCCGGGTCTTGGGCGGCGACCGAGAACTGATCCTCACCGCCGGCAACCACGACCATCTGAACGTCTGCGCTTGGCTGGATGCGCGCGCCCTGCAGTCCCCCGAGCCCCCGCCGATGGCGCTCGATCAGCGCATCGACCCGGCTTTGGCCTCGCCGCTGACCGCCCAGATCGCGGCCTGGGCTGAGCCGAGCCGGGTCAGCGTCGCCTATCCCGGCCTCTGGGTCCGTCCAGACGTATATGCCCTGCACGGCCACTACCTGGACGCCCACCTCACGATCCCCACGCTCGAGCGGATAGGAGTCGGCGCGATCGGACGTCTGCTCGAACGGCGTCCGTCCAGGGCCGATTTCGGCACCGTCGAGGACTATGAGGCTGTGACAGCGCCGATCTATGCTTGGCGCGACGCGATGACTCGCTATGGGCGCTCGGGTCCGGCGCTCAACGGTCTCGCGACAGCGCGCGCCTGGCGGGCGCTCGGAGGTGGCGACGGGGTCAGCCGCAACGGTCACGGCCCGGGGGACGGGCGCCCCGTGGACGCGAAGGACACGGGCGGTGGCGGTACGGGCGCGGATGGTCGCCGTCCGGCCGGAGCTCTGTCGGCGGGCGGCCGGCGTTTGGCCGGCATGGCCGGTGGGTGGGCCCGCCAGAGAGCCGTCAAGGCCGCCTTCCCGGCAACGGTCGCCGGGCTGAACAGGGCCGGGCTGGGGCCGTTGAGCGCCGACATCTCGCGCAACGAGCTGCGCCGCGCCGGCCTGTGCGCGATCGGCGAGGTCGCCGCCAGGCTCGGGCTCGCGGACGCCCATGTCGTCTTCGGTCACACCCATCGCACGGGCCCACTGCCAGCGGACGACGTCGCGGAGTGGCGGGGCAGGTCCGGGGCGCGCCTGATCAACTGCGGGTCCTGGGTCTACGAGCCGATCTTCTTGACCCGTGTCCCCGGCGAGAGTCCGTACTGGCCGGGCGCCTGTGTGATCGTGGAGGACTCCGGCCCGCCCGTGCTCGAGCGCCTTCTGAAGGACGCCGTGCCCGAGGAAGTCGCGCGCCGGGCCTCGCTGTCCTACACCTGAGCCTCTTCGGCAAACGGCATCAGGCCGGGCGTAAAGCACGTAGCGAGGCACTTCACTCCGGGTCCTTCTTTCAGCTCGATCATCCCTTCTGTGTGTCGATCGTGCTCGACCAGCGGATAGGCGCCCGGATGCTCGATCTCGTGCTCGACGCCGTTCGCCCACAGCCGTCCCCGCCCGTCCAGCACCGCCCAAACGCCTCCCGCGGCGTACGGCCCGCTGTAGGCGCCTGGCTGGTCCTCGGTCTGCGGGACCAGCTGCACGCCGGGCGCGTCCTCCGGGCGCAGCGGCCCCAGCGGCTCCCGCTCGATGTCCAGCAGCTCCTGGATGGCCAGCTCGGTCTCCAGATAGCCGCCCTCGCCGTAGTGGTACTCGAACAGGCGCGCCCTGCCGTCGAACAGGTACCGGGCCGGCCAGCCTTCGTTCTCGTACTCCTGCCAGACCTCGAACTCGGAGTCGATCAGGACCGGATACTCGATCTGGAGTCTGGCCACGGCCTCCCGCACGGCGTCCTCTTCATGCGACGGCTCGAACCCTGGGCAGTGCACGCCGATCGTGCGCAGGCCGTGCTCGGAATAGCGCTCGTGCCAGGCCTTGAGGTACGGCAACGTCCTGATCGAGTTCGGCCTACAGAAGTCCCAGAACTCGACCAGCATCGGCTTACCACGCTGGAGCGTGCTCGCCTTCGCCGCCTGTCCGCCCGGCACGTTCACCCACGGCAGCTTCGTCGGGAACAGCGGTGCGGCGATCGTGTCTATGGGAGCGCGCAAACCGGCGCGTATCCGATCGATGGTGGGACCAGGAAGCAGCTAAGTGTCTGAGGGGCGCTAGGAGCAAGCATGGCAAGGACGCAGGGAGCGTGGCGTGCTTTGCACGCGAGCGACCGAGGACGCAGCCAGGCGCCGCTCATCGCGCCCCTCAGCCGATGCTGCCGACCATCTCCAGCTGGATGAGCCTGTTCAGCTCGACCGCGTACTCCATCGGCAGCTCCTTGGTGACGGGCTCGATGAAGCCGTTGACGATCATCGCGGCGGCCTCGTCCTCGGTGAAGCCCCTGGAGCCCATGTAGAAGAGCTGGTCGTCGGAGATGCGCCCGACGGTCGCCTCGTGGGCGACGGCTACGTGCGGGTTCTGGATCTGGATGTCCGGCCAGGTATCGGATTTCGAGATGCCGTCCATCATCAGGCCGTCGCATTGGACCCTCGCCTTGGAGCCCTGAGAGTGGGCGCCCATCTTGACGAGGCCCCTGTAGCCCATGATGCCGCCGTCCTTGGAGATCGACTTGGCCAAGATGTTCGAGGTCGTGTTCGGCGCCAGATGAACGACCTTGGCGCCGGTGTCCTTGTGGACTCCGCCCGTGGCGACGCCCACGTTCAGATGGTCGGCCCTCGCGCCCTCGCCCATCAAATAGGAGCCCGGATAGAGCATCACGTACTTGGCGCCCATCGACCCGCCGACCCACTCGACCGTGCCCCCGGCGTCGACGATCGCGCGCTTGGTGTTCAGGTTGTAGACGTCCTTGGACCAGTTCTGGACGGTCGTGTACCGGGCCTTGGCGCCCTCGTGCACGAAGATCTCGACGACCGCCGAGTGCATCGAGTTGACGGAGTAGGTCTGGGCGGTGCAGCCCTCGATGTAGTTCACGTCCGAGCCTTCGTCGGCGACGATCAGCGTGTGCTCGAAGGTGCCCTCGCCGGCGCCCTCCATCCTGAAGTAGGCCTGCAGCGGCAGGTCGACCTTGACGCCCTTCGGCACATACAGAAACGAGCCGCCCGACCAGACCGCGCCGTGCAGGGCCGAGAACTTGTTGTCCTGAGCCGGCACGCATTTGTTCATGAAGTACTTCTGGACCAAGTCCGGGTACTCGCTGATCGCGGTGTCCATCGAGCAGAACAGGATCCCCAGCTTGCGGTACTCCTCCTTCAGGCCCTCGTAGACCGGCTCCTGGCGCCACACGCCGACGACGCCCGCCAGGTGCTCGCGCTCGGCCTGGGGGATGCCGAGGTCCTCGTAGGTCTGCTTCATTTCCTCGGGCACCTCGTCCCAGCTGTTGTACCGGCCGGCGGTCGGCGGCGAGTAGAGGACCAGGTCATCGAGGTTCAGACCCGACAGGTCGACACCCCAGTCGGGTACGGGCTTGCGTTCGAAGATCTCCAAGGACTTCAGCCGTTTCTCGGCCATCCAGTCGGGCTCGCCCTTGATCTTGGACAGCTCGCGCACGACCTCGCGGGAGATGCCCTTGCGCGCGATCAGCTGACCCTGCTCGTCCTCGACGATCGGGCTTGGCTTGGTGATCCTGGCGGTGTCGGTAGCGGCCATTCGATGCTCCTCAGCTGGTCGGTCTAGAGAATCCCGTCCTCAGGACTAGGAATTGTATCGCGGAGCTCGGCCCGGCCGGCCCCGGCAGGGCACGACGGACGTGGAGGTCGGGTCTGTCGCGGCCGTGGCCGGCCCGCCCGCCGCACGGCAGTCGTCACGCGGGCCAGTCGCCGTCGCCGGTGACCGCGCCCCTGACGACCTTCAGGTTAAGGAGCGCGCACTTGCGTCGGGTCGGCGACACGTCGATGCCCAGCAGGTCGATCATCCAGTCGGCGCCCAGCCTGCCGGCCTCGTCCAGGTCCATGCCGATCAGCTCCTCGGAGGCGATCGACGCCGAGGCCTGCGAGATCGCGCAGCCGTGGCCCTGGAATTTGAGATCGGCGATCTTGCCGTCCTGGACCTTGATTTGCACGCCCAGCTCGTCTCCGCACAAAGGGTTGTGCTCGTGGGCCGTCAGGTCGTAAGGCTCCAGCTCGCCGAAGTTGTGGGGCCGCTTGTAGTGCTCGAGGATGTAGTCCCTGTAGAGGTCGTCCATTACAGTTCGAACACCTCGCGTCCGCGTAGCAGTGCCTCGACGAGCGCGTCGACATCTGGCGGCTCGTTGTAGACGCCTACGCTCGCCCTGGCGGTCGCGCCGACGCCCAAGCAGCGCATCAAAGGCTGGGCGCAGTGATGGCCGGCCCTGATGCACACGCCCGCGCGTCCGGCCAGCTCGGCGACGTCGTGGGGATGGATGCCCTCGATCGTGAACGACGCCAGGCCGCCCCTGCGGTCGGCCTCTGGTGGACCGACCACGCGCAGCCCGGGGACCTCGGCCAGGCGGCCGAGCATGTACTCGGTCAGGGCCTGCTCGTGCGCGCGCACCTCGGCCATGCCCAGCTCCGACAGGTAGTCGACGGCCGCGCCCAGGCCGACCGCCTCGGCTATCGGCGGCGTGCCGGCCTCGAACTTGTAGGGCAGCTCGTTCCAGGTGGCGCTCTGGAAGTCGACGGAGGCGATCATGTCGCCGCCGGTCATAAACGGCTCCATCTCGTCCATGATCTTCCGGCGGCCGTGCAGCACGCCGATGCCGGTCGGGCCGAGCGCCTTGTGGCCGGTCCAAACGTAGAAGTCCGCGCCGATCGCGTCCACGTCGACCGGCATGTGCGGTACCGCCTGGGCGCCATCCACGAGCGAGACAGCGCCGGCGGCGCGCGCCCTGGAAGCGATCTCCGAGACGGGAACGATCGTGCCGAGCACGTTCGACACATGAGCGACCGCCACGATCTTGATGTCGCCTCTGGCCAGCTCGGCGTCCAGTTGCTGCAGCGACAGCTCGCCGCGCTCGTCGACCTCCAGGTAGCGAAGCTCGGCGCTCCGCTCTTTGCACAGGACCTGCCAAGGAACGATGTTCGCGTGGTGCTCGAGCTGGCTTATCAGGACCGCGTCGCCCCGGCCGACGTTGGCCCGGCCCCAGGCGTAAGCGACCAGGTTGATCGCCTCGGTCACGTTCTTCGTGAACACCGTCGTCGCCTGGTCGGCTCCCACGAAAGCCGCCACCTTCGCCCGCGCGCCGTCGTAGGCCGCGTCGGCCTCCTGGGCCAGCCGGTACACGCCCCGGTGCACGTTCGCGTTGCGCTTTGCCAGATGCTCGGCCAGCGCGTCGATCACGACCTTCGGCTTTTGCGAAGTCGAGCCAGAGTCGAGATAGACGAGTGGCTGCTCGCCCTCGCGCACAGCGAAGATCGGGAAATGGCCCTTCACGTCCAGCGATGCCGTCGAGGGCGCCGGCTTCGTAGCCGTTGGCGACCGTTCCTTTCCAGCGGGTGCCGGTGTTCCCTTCATCGATGCCCGGGCCTGGGGTGGGGCGCCCGGCTTTGGTCCGCTAACGACTCGAGGCATACGCCTCGATGTCCTCGCGCGCGTTCGCCAGCTTGGCGGCGAGCTTGGCCCTGACCAGCTCTTCCAGCGGCTCGTCGCGCAGCTCGCCGAGGACCGGCTCGAAGAAGCCCTCGACGAGGAGCCGTACCGCGGCTGGGCGATCCAGTCCGCGCGATTGCATATAGAAGATCGCTGACTCGTCCAACTCCCCGACGGTCCCGCCATGCGACGCCGATACGTCGTCGGCGGACACCAGCACCGACGGGATCGCGTCGAGCCTGGCCTTCGGCGAGAGCATCATCGTGTGGATTTGCAGGTAAGTGTGGGTCTGTTGGGCGCCTTGGTCGATCTGGATCAGACCCTCGAACGAGGCTTTGCTCTGCCCGGCCGCCGCTCCGCGCCAGTGCACGTCGCCGCCGGATGGGCCGGTCTCGTGCAGGTCCACCGCGAACGCGTCGAGCTGCTCGTCGCGCTCGGTAAAGAACAGGCCCCTGAAGGCCATGTCCCCGCCCGGCTCGTTCACCGCCAGCTCGAGGTGCTGGCGCACCAGGTGGCCGCCCAAAAGCGAAGGCAGCCAATGGCAGTACGCGTCCCTGCCGACGCCTACGTACCTGGTCGAGCAGTCATAGACACCGCTCGTCTCGCCGGCCGCTTCGCCGGGGCGACCTTGGCTCCAGTCCTGCAGCTGGGCATACCGGCAGCGCGCGCCGTCGTCCAGATACATCTCGAAAGCCCCAGCGTGCAATGCCTGTCCGTCCTCGAACTCCTCGGCCAGCTCGTACTCGTGCAGCTTGAAGTCGCTGTTCTTGCCACCGATCACGAGCGTGCGGCCATACTGGGCCACGCCCTGGCCGCCGATCGCGTAAACGATCTCGAACGGGTCCTCGACGACCACGCCCGGCGGTACATACACGAACGCGCCGCCCGTCCAGAACGCCGCGTTCGCCGCCTCCAGCTTGTTCCTGTCGTACGTCAGACGCTTCGAGAAGTGCTCGGCGGCCAGCTCCCTGACGTTCGCCGGCACGTCGGCGCCGAGCGCGCCTAGTGGCAAGTCCCCCGTCCGCAGGGCGGCCTCCAACGAGCAAACCACGACCCCGGCGTCGGCCAGCTCTTGCTTGCACTCGACGTGAACGACCGAGCCATCCAGCTGCACGATTCGCCCGGCTCGCTCCCGCTCGGGCAAGGTTTCGGTCACGAAGTCCGGAACCTTGCCCGGCTCGTGCGCCTTCGTTTGCAGGCCGTCCAGATCCAGGCCCTGAAAGCTCGTCGCCCAGAAGCCCGACCTGCGCCACACGGGCAGCTCGGCGGCTTCGAAGAAGCCCAGGGCCGCCTCCCTGATCTGCGCCGCAGAGGAGCCGCCCGCTCCAGCGCCGTGCAACGCGTGGTAGAGGCTCGCCTCGCGGTGCCTGCCCGGCTTGACCTTGATCGGTCCCTGCCCGCCCGCGTCGTTCGTGCCCGGGCCGTCGCTCGCGCCGATCGGGGCACCGTTCGCGCTCCCCGGCGCGGGCTCAGGCACCGGCCCCTACCTCTTGTCTTATTTGGTCGTAGCCCTCGCGCTCCAGGCGCTCCACCAACTCGACGCCGCCCTCGAGGACGATCCGGCCGTCCATCAAGATGTGCACGAACTCGGGCTTCACGTAGTGCAAGATCCGCTGGTAGTGCGTAATGATCAGCGCGCCGACGCCCTGCTCGTCGTGCAGCTTCTGCACACCCTCTGCGACCGTCCGCAGGGCATCGATGTCGAGGCCCGAGTCGGTCTCGTCGAGGACGCCGATACGCGGCTTCAGCATCGCCATCTGGAGAATCTCGACCCGCTTCTTCTCGCCGCCCGAGAAGCCGTCGTTGATGTAGCGGGAGGCGAGCTCGCGCGAGACCTTCAGGCGGTCCATCGCGGCGAGCAGGTCCTTGCGGAACTGCGGCACCGGGATCGGGTCCTCGACGTCGTTGTTGCGGGCCTTGCGCGTCGAGTTGATCGCGCTGCGCAGGAAGCT
>DATJWI010000056.1:0-4087 GCA_035501375.1 Solirubrobacteraceae bacterium | reverse complement strand
CCGGCGGGCGAAATGTGGTCGGTCGTGACACTGTCGCCGAGCAACGCCAGCACGCGCGCGCCCTCGATGTCGGCGACCGGCCCGGGCTCGGCCGGCATGTCCTCGAAGTAGGGCGGCAGCCGCACGTATGTCGAATCCTCGGCCCACTCGAAGCGCTCGCCGGCAGGCACCTCGAGGCCGTTCCAGCGCTCGTCCCCTTCGAACACCTCGCCGTAGCTGCGCCTGAACATGTCCGATTGAACGGCCTCCGCCACGGTCGCCGCGACCTCGTGCTCGGAAGGCCAGATGTCGCGCAGATAGACGTCTTCGCCGTCCCCGTCCTGGCCGAGCGGGTCGTTCAGGAGATCGATGTCCATCGTGCCGGCGATCGCGTAGGCCACGCACAGCGGCGGCGAAGCCAGATAGTTCATCTTCACGTCCGGGTTGATCCGCCCCTCGAAGTTGCGATTGCCGGACAGCACCGACACGACCGCCAGATCGCCCTCGCCGACCGCCTCCGAGATCTCCGCCGGCAGAGGCCCGGAGTTGCCGATGCAGGTCGTGCAGCCGTAGCCGACCAAATTGAAACCCAGCCCTTCCAGGGCCGGCGTCAGACCGGCGCGATCCAGATATTCGGTCACGACCTTCGAGCCCGGCGCCAGCGAGGTCTTGACCCAGGGCTTCGACTTCAAGCCCTTCGCCAAAGCGTTCCTGGCGAGGATGCCGGCGCCGACCATCACCGACGGGTTCGACGTGTTCGTGCAGCTCGTGATCGCCGCGATCACGACGTCGCCGTGATCGATCTCGAAGGTCTTGCCGTCCATCTCGACGGTCCTGGCCGTACCGTTTCGCGGCAGGGCGGTCGCGGCGCCAGCAGTCCCCGCGCCGTCCGCGGAGATCTGGGACTTGGCGCTCGAGACCAAAGGCCCGTGACCGGGTTCGCCGCCAGCCGGCGGGTCCGACGCCGGATAGGACTCGGCGACCGCCTCGTCCTGGGCGTCGGCTTGGTCGCCGTCGCTGGGCACGTAGTCCAGGAGGGCCTCTTCGAAGGCGGCCTTTGCCCGGCTGAGCGCGACCCTGTCCTGGGGACGCTTCGGGCCGGCAAGGCTCGGCTCGACCGTTGCGAGGTCCAACTCGAGCGTGTCCGAGAACGTCGGCGCTTCGGAGTCTTTGTCGTGCCACAGGCCCTGCGCGCGCGCGTACGCCTCGACCAGGGCCAGCTGCTCGGGCTGGCGTCCGGTCAGCTCCAGGTATTTGATCGTCTCGGCGTCGATCGGAAAGATCGCGCAGGTCGAGCCGAACTCCGGCGACATGTTGCCGATCGTCGCCCTGTCCGCTATCGGCAAAGCAGCCAGACCAGGACCATAGAACTCGACGAACTTGCCGACCACCCCCTTCCCACGCAGCAGCTCGGTCACGGTCAGGACCAGGTCGGTCGCGGTCGCGCCCTCGGGCAGCTCGCCGTGCAGCTGAACGCCGAGGACCTGCGGGATCAGCATCGACATCGCCTGGCCCAGCATCGCCGCCTCGGCCTCGATCCCGCCCACGCCCCAGCCGAGCACGCCGAGCCCGTTGACCATCGTCGTATGCGAGTCGGTGCCGACCAAGGTATCCGGGTAGGCCTGCTCGCGCGCGCGCGAGTCGACCGTTTCGGGATGTTCGTCGTCACCGCCGGGGCCGCCGTCGCGATGCTCTCCGGCGGCCTGCTCGCGCGCGCGCGAGTCGGCGCTTTTTGGAAGATCGCTCGGCCCCGGGAAGACGACCCGGGCGAGGTACTCGATGTTGACCTGATGCACGATGCCGGTGTCGGGCGGTACGACCGCGAAGCGGTCGAACGAAAGCTGGCCCCAGCGCAGGAACGCGTAGCGCTCGCGGTTGCGCTCGAACTCGTAGTCGGCGTTGACCTTGAAGGCGTCGCGGGTCCCGTAGGCGTCGACCTGGACTGAGTGGTCGATCACCAGCTCGGCCGGCACGAGCGGGTTGATCTTGGCGGCCGCGCCGCCCATCCGGGCGATCGCGTCGCGCATCGCCGCCAGGTCGACGACGGCGGGGACGCCTGTGAAGTCCTGCATCAGGACCCGGGCCGGCGTGAACGCGATCTCGACGCTCGGCTCGGCCTTGGCGTCCCAGCCGGCCAGCGCTTCGGCGTCGGCGGCCGTGACCGAGCCGGAGCCCTCGTTGCGCAAAAGATTCTCGAGCAAGATCTTCAGCGAGAAGGGCAGCCTGGCGACGTCGAAGCGCTCCTGCAGGGCATCGAGCTTGAAGATCTCGTAACTGGAGTCGCCAACGTCGAGTACGTCTTTGGCGCCGAAGCTGTCCGGGTGCATGCCCTGGAGTCTATGAAGGCCGTACGACGCGGCCTACCAGACCCATCCGACACGACCCACGAGGCCGCTCCGGACCGGCCTACGAGGCCCGTACGACGCGGCCCTTGCCTTCTCTCTTGGAGCGCAGCAGAGCCCTGTCGCAGGCCAGCAGGAGAGCGTCGGTGTTCATCGGCGAACGCCACTGGGCAGCCCCGATGGAGGCGCCGATCTGGATCCTGCCTCCCGCCCAGTCCTCCTGCTCGGGCAGGTCTCCGAGACGGTGCAGTATGCGTCCGGCGGCTGCGGCGGCCGCATCGAGGTCGGCGTTGGGCAGGATCACGACGAACTCGTCGCCGCCGTATCTGGCGACGCGATCGAAGGCGCGGACCTCACCGGCAAGGGTGTGGCAGACCGCCCGCAGCACGGCGTCGCCGGCGGGATGGCCGTGGCGGTCGTTGACGAGCTTGAAGTTGTCGAGGTCGATCAACAGGCACGACAGGAGTCCGCCGGTGCGCATCGCCCGGCCGATCTCCTCGTGCAGTCGCCTGCGCATGGCACGGTGGTTAAGGCAGCCGGTGACCGGGTCGGTGCCGGCCTCGGCCCGCGCGTAGACCAGGGCCAGGGCGGTCCCGGCCTGCTCCACGAGCGTGCTCGCCAGTTCGACTGCGCGCTGGGTGTAGGCGGCCGACCAGCCTGACGCCGGCCGCTCGGCAGCGGCCTGGGCACCGCCGCCATCGACCGCGCTCTCTGCGCGGCGCACGAGCACGACGACCGCTTCGACCTGGCCGCCGACGAGCAGGGGCAGGAGCAGGGCGCAGGCGGCCTCGCCGGTCTGGGACAGGCGGGGCAGGGAGGCGGCGAGTTCGTTGGGATCGGCGGCGAGGAAGGGCCGGGCGGTGCTCGCGACCCAGCTGATACCGGCCGGACGCTCGGCTCGCGGCGAGAGGTAGCTGAGGCGCCCGTCGCCCTCGAACAGGTAGACCACGACCGGCTCGTCTTCGGCGGGCGCGCCGGCGAGGCGATGTACGTGGACCTCATCGGCGCCTGGAACGAGCAGGAGCTCGCGGGCGAGACCCCTGAAGACCGCCTCCTCTCCTCCGGCGCCGTCGGCCAGCAGCGTCAGGCGCCGCACACCGGCCAGCACGTGGTCGGCGGGCGCAGGCTCCTCGCTGGTGTCCATACCGGCAATGCCCACGCTTGAAATGTAGCGGTTTGGCTGGCATCGAATGTGAATTGGTGTGATTTGTGCGGGCTCCGCGGGAGGCGGTCCCGCCGGCATGATGCGAAACCGTCGTGCGGGCTCCGCGGGAGGTCGTCTTGCGGCGAGCGTGACCGACATGACGGGTGTGGCGACGAGACGGGCGGCCGAGCCCTTTAGCGACGGGGCAACGCGCGGGCGCGGGACAGCCGGCGACGGAGATATGGGTGCTCTGGTCGAGCTTGGCGCCGTTCTGGGCGACGATGACGGTCGGTGCGAGGAGCTTACCGATCGAAGATCGGCCAGCACAGAGGTTGGCGGTGGCGGTGAGCGCGGAGTGCGGGCCGACGGGCAGGTCGAGCGTGAAGCTGGAGATCGGGGCGTCGGGGATCGCGGCGAACGTGGAGCTCGTGACGCCGTTCTTGATCTGGGTGCTGCCGGTCAAGTCGATCGTGATGTTGTCTCCTTCGAGCACGAGATCGAGGTCGGGGAAGGCGAGGCCGCCGTGGGAGACGAGGTAGGCCGAGCCGGAGAGATTGGCTTCCCTGCCGGGAGTTGTGCCGGGCAGGACGGGGGTCGTGACGGTGGCGGTGCCGACTTCGGA
>DATJWI010000055.1:0-2870 GCA_035501375.1 Solirubrobacteraceae bacterium | reverse complement strand
GGCGAGCGTCAGTGCGAGCCGTCTCAATAGGAGAGCCTGCCGACCGTCTGCACGACCAGCCCGTAGCCCCGCCGGTAGAAGACGCCGAACAGTTCGCCGCGGCCGCTGACGTGCGCGTAACGGCCGCTGCCGCCGGTGATCGTGAACGCGCCCCTGAAGCTCGGGACAGGACTCGTCGGGTTGCTGAGCCTCGCGTTGGCCCGGCCGCCGATCGTCCCGCCCCGGCCGTAGATCTCAAAGCGGGCCGACACCGACGGGTCGCCGTTGTAGAGGAAGTCGACCTTGACCCTGCCGGGGACCGTCCCCGTGGCGGGCCCTTCGTCGATCAGTTCCGAGCCGTAGCTGGTCAGCAGGCGCAGCCTGCCTTCGTCCTTGACGTTCAGGACCCGCGCCGCCACGGCGCTCCCCGTCGTCGCGAGGCCGCAAACGCCCGCGGCGGCCACGGCGAGGAGCGCGAGCGCAGTGCCCCGGGGCCACCTGTCGGTTCTCATCGCATCCCTCCCATGGGTGTGCCCTCCCCGTAGACGATGCTAGCCGGCCGCTCGACTTCGCTCGCCGGTTGCTCCCGGGTCCGCCCCCGCCGGGCAAGGCGCCAGGCGCGCATGATCCAGAGGGTGGGGGAGGCCAGGGGCTCCAGTTGGCGCCTCAGGCGCCCGCAGATCGCCCTGGCCGGCTCGCGGCGCGCCCCCGGGGCCGAGGCGTAGTAGGCGACGACGCCGACGAGGGTCATCGCATGGTGCGGGCCGTTCCGCAACGCCCTCGCCTGTCCCGCCGCGCGCTCGGCGGCGCCGGCGAGCGCCTTGGACAGCTCTTCGCGGTCGCCGTAGAGGCCGGCGTAGCCGGTCCCGCCGTCCGGTGCGTCCTGCTCGTGGTCGACGAGGCCGTCGAGCAGGGTCAACAGGACGCAGGTCGACAGGTAGGCGGAGTCGATCGCGGCCGCCTCCTCGGGCGTCGTCTCGGGGTCGGCCGCGGCGGCGATCAGGGCGTGCGCCCCCAGCACCGAGGACGCCGCGCCCGCGAGCAGCTCTCGCCACTCAAGGCCCGTGCCGTCGGCCTCGGCTCTGGCCCAGTCCTCGACCTGGGCGGTCCCGAGCCGGCCGGCGGAGTGCATCCGGGTCTGCGCCTGCGCTGCCCGCCGCGCGCCGGCCCGGGCGATCGCCGCGACCGTGCCGGCGGCGGGCAGTCGCTCGAATGCGGCCCGGGCGGCGTCCGACAGCGCGTGCAGGTACTCGTCGCGGCTGCCTACGCGCGCGCGCGTGCAGCCCGGATCGATGTCGTTGTCGTCGTCCCGAGGGCGAGGGACATTCTCGTCGCTGCCGCGTACGCGCGCGCGCGCGTCCCCGTCCGCCGCGAACACATCGGTGTACGCCCGGAACAGCCTTTCGCCCTCGCCCAGCGGGTCGGCGCTCGGGCGCTCGGTCAGGCCGTCGAGGTAGTCGAACAGCAGCTCCAGGGCGACGATCGCTTCGGCGGCGTCGCGGCGGTGCGCGCGCGGGGCGAGCGTCGCCAGCATCGCGGCGGCCTCGGCGTGGAAGCCCTCGCCGTGCAGCTTCTCCAGCGCCAGCCCGCGCAGCTCCGGGTCCTCGATCGCGGTGGCGCGCTGCTCCCAGCAGCGCAGCCGCGCGCGGACGACGGGCGCGACGCTCGTCCAGTACCGGACGTTCGCGAGCACGAGCGCCAGGCCCGCCCGCGCCACGAATCGCCGGTTGCCGAGCGCGGACACGGGCTACTCGCCCTCCAGGGCCAGGCCCGGCGAGATGCGCGAGGCCATCCAGACGGGGATCGCCATGATCAGGAAGGCGGCGGCCAAGACGAGCGCGAAGACCTGGAGGGGCCTGGCGCCGCTGAGCGTGCTCGCCAGGGGAAAGCCCGTGACCTGCCGCAGGAAGCCGTCGATGACGACCTGGCCGTAGAGGCCGGCGACGGCGCCGGTCAGGCAGCCCGCCCCCAGCATCATCGCGGCTTCCAGGGCCAGGACCCGCCGCAGCCGCCCGGGCCGGGCGCCGGCCAGGCGCAGGCCCGAGAGCCACTCGCGGCGCTGCCACAGGCTCGACGCGAGCGCGGCGGCCATCGCCGCGATTGCGGCCACCAGCAGGAGCGTCGAGATCTCCTGGAGCTGGCCCAAACCTTCGCTGGTCAGGCCGTCGATGCTCGTCTCCCGTGTCCTTGCCGTGGCCACTTCCAGGCCGCTCGGCGAACCGGCCAGTCCCGCGCCCGCCTGCCCGGCCCCCGATCCCAGCGTCCGCGCGATCGCCGCGCGCGCCGCCTTCGGGTCCACGCCGGGCTTCAGGTCGACGCCGAGCGCCGTCGGGCCGGGGCTTCCCCACAGGCGGCTGTATTCGGCCGGATCCATGAAGATCACGCCCGGCGGCCAGGCCAGGACCGTGCTCAGCGCGGCGATCCTGAACGTCGCGTCGCCGCTGGGAGTCGGCAGGGTAAGGAGGCCCCCGACGCCGGTGCGCCGTTCTTCGGCGATCTTCTCGGAGACCACGATCCAGCCGCCTTCGCCCAGGCGCGCGAGCGCGACGGCCGGGCTGCCCTGCACGATCTCGCTCGCCAGGACCTGCCGGCTGGCGGCCGGCGGGCGCGCGAGGACCCAGACGCGCCGGGGCGGGTGGGATTTCAATTCAAAGAAGCCGCCCTGGAAGGCGTTCACGCCCGCCACCCCGGGGACCTTCGCGATGCGCGCGCGCGCGGCGCTCGCCACCGCCGGGTCGATTTCGTTCACGGCCTGGTTGTCGCCGGGGTTCGTGACCCAGACGTCCGCGCCGGCGACGTAGCTGTGCGCGAACGACCTGATGCCCGACAGCAGGTTCGCGCGCGAGCCGCCGAGGGCGACGCTGCCGAACAGCGCGACCGCGCCGGTCGCG
>DATJWI010000054.1:0-5442 GCA_035501375.1 Solirubrobacteraceae bacterium | reverse complement strand
GAGGTTTTCCTGTCTGGCACCGCCGCCGAGCTCGTGCCGGTGCGCGAGGTGGACAACCACAGGATCGGCGCCGGCGAGCCCGGCGAGATTACGCGCGTGCTGCAGGCGACCTTCGACGATGCGATCCACGGGCGCTCGGAGCGCTACCGGGAGTGGTTGGACGTCGTGCAACAAGACCCTCTGGCGACCCCCTCCGGCGAGGGCGCGCAGCCCACGACCGCCGGCTAGAGCATGTCCGACATACAGCTCTACGACGCGACCCTGCGCGACGGCATGGGCGGCGGCGGCATGAGCCTGACGGCAGCGGAGAAGGTGCGCGTCGTCAGGGCCCTGGACGAGCTTGGCGTCCACATGATCGAGGCCGGCTTCCCGGCATCGAACCCGAAGGAGGCCGAGCTGTTCGGGTTGCTCGAGCGCGAGCGCCTGAGCACGGCCGAGATAGTCGCGTTCGGGATGACCCGGCGGCGCGGCGTCGACGCCGCCGACGACGAGGGCCTGCGTGTGCTCGCCGACTCCTTCGCGCCCATCTGCACGCTTGTCGGCAAGAGCTCGATCGCGCAGGCCGAGACCGTCCTGAAGGTCTCGGCCGCCGAGAACCTGGACATGATCGGCGAGTCGATCTCACATCTGCGCGCCCACGGCAAGCGGGTCCTGTTCGATGCCGAGCACTTCTTCGACGGCCTCGTCGCCGACGCTGGCTACACCATGGAGTGTGTGCGCGTCGCGGCGCAGGCTGGGGCCGAGCGGGTCGTGCTGTGCGACACGAACGGCGGATCGCTGCCCTTGAACGTGCACGCCGCTGTGCTAGCCGTACGCGAGCAACTACCAGACGTCGCGCTCGGCATCCATACCCACGACGACACCGGCTGCGGCGTCGCAAATGCGCTCGTCGCCGTCCAGGCCGGCGCCACGCAGGTCCAGGGCACGATCAACGGGATCGGCGAGCGCACCGGCAACGCCAACCTCGTCACGATCGTCGCCGACCTGCAGCTCAAGCTTGGTCACGAGCTGCTCGCGCCCGAGCGGCTCGCGCGGCTGACAGAGACCGCCCATCTGGTCGACGAGCTGCTCAACCGCGCGCCCGATCCGGCCCAGCCGTACGTCGGCAAGCACGCCTTCGCCCACAAGGCCGGCATGCACGCGGCCGGGGTTCGCGAAGCCAGTGAGATGTTCGAGCACGTAGCCCCGGCGCTCGTCGGCAACCACGGCGACGTCCTTGTGTCGGAGCTGTCGGGCAAGGCGGCGATAATCGAGAAGGCCAGGGCGGCCGGGATAGCGCTGGATGACGAGGTCGCGCGGCGCGTTGCCGAGCGCGTCAAGCAGCTCGAGCACGCCGGCTTCCAGTTCGAGGCTGCCGACGGCTCGCTGGAGCTGCTGATGCGCCGCGAGGCCGACCCGGACGGGTATGAGCCCCTGTTCAAGCTCGAGTCCTGGCGGGTGATCGTCGAGCAGCACGCCGACGGCCACGCTACGACCGAGGCCACAATCAAGATTTGGATACCCGCCGCCCCAGACGGGACCGGCGCCGAGCGCTACGTGAGGACCGCCGAGGGCAACGGGCCGGTTCACGCTCTGGACAAGGCTCTGCGCGAGGCGATCGGCGAGATCCATCCGCATCTGAAGGACATCGAGCTGGTCAACTTCAAGGTCCGCATCCTCGACGAGACCAAGGGCACCGGCGCGGTTACGCGCGTTCTGATCGATGCTTCCGACGGGCACGAGGTCTGGGGCTCGATCGGAGTGTCCGAGAACCTGATCGCCGCGTCCTGGGATGCGCTGGTCGACTCTTTGGAGTATGGGATGTCTGGTGGCACGCCCTCGTCGGTGCCCGCCCTTCGGACGGCCGGGCATGACGTCGATGGCGGGTCCTGAGGCCGTTGCGGGCGCCGGCCGGCCGGCCGAATGGCGTCATGCCGAGAGCCTGAACACAGCCGCTCCGGGACCGCTTGGACATATCCGGGCGGTGTGTTGCTTTGAGTCCTGATCACGCGACCATTCCCCTCGCCAAACCCGTTCTCGGCGAGGCCGAGGAGCGGGCCGTCGTCGAGGTCTTGCGGTCGGGGCAGCTGTCGCTCGGGCCGCGGTTGGCCGAGTTCGAGCGCCTGTTCGCGTCGCGCCTCGGGGCGCCGCATGCCTGCGCGGTCAGCAGCGGCACGGCCGGTCTGCACTTGGCTCTGCGCGCTGTCGGGGTAGGCGCCGGCGATGAGGTGATCACGAGCCCGTTCTCGTTCGTCGCCTCCGCCAACGCCGCCGTTTACGAGGGCGCGAGGCCCGTGTTCGCGGACATCGATCCCGTCACCTTGAACCTCGACCCCGATGCCGCGGCCGCGGCCGTCGCCGAGCGCACCAGGGCGCTGCTCCCGGTCCACATCTTCGGCTACCCGGCCGACATGGACTCCTTCGAGGCGCTTGCGCGCGCGCGCGGCCTCGCGATCGTCGAGGATGCGTGCGAGGCGTTGGGTGCACGCCACCGCGACGGTCCAGCCGTCGGGGGCCGGGGCAACCCGGCGGTGTTCGGCTTCTATGCCAACAAGCAGCTGACGACCGGCGAGGGCGGGATGGTCACGCTCGCCGACCCGGCCCTCAAGACCAGGATCGACTCCGAGCGCAATCAGGGGCGCGCGCCGGACATGGGCTGGCTCGACCACGACAGGCTCGGGTTCAACTACCGGCTCTCGGACATCGCCTGCGCGCTCGGGATCGCGCAGCTCGGTCGACTGGCAGAGATGTTGGCGGCGCGGGCCCGGGTGGCCGGCTGGTATCGGGAAGCGCTGGTCGAGCTTGCCGGGCCGTCGTCCTCTTCGTCGCCGGGTCCCTCGATCGCCTCCGAAGCAGGCCGGCTGGCGTTGCCGTGCGAGGACTCGGGTGGCGATGAGCGCGGCTGGTTCGTGTTCGTCGTCCAGGTCCCGCGCGGCATCGACCGTGACGAGACGGTGCGTCGACTGGCGAAGCTCGGTGTCCAGAGCAAGCCGTACCTGCCGGCGATCCATCTGATGAGCTTCTACCGAGAGCGCTTCGGTCATCGCGAGGGCGAGTTCCCGGTCTGCGAGGACGTCGCCTCACGCTCGCTGGCGCTGCCGTTCTTTCCGGAGATGACCGAAGGGCAGGTGGCTCGGGTGGCGGAGGCTCTGCGGGAAGCGCTCATGCGGTAGGCCCCGCCTGCCCGAGCCGCTGCAGATGGAGCCGAAGCTCGTGGCGCGGTATCTGCGCGAGGACTATCCAGGCCGGCGGATGGCGCTGCCCGAGCCCGAGCGTCGCGCCATGATCACGCGCTTCGCGGATCTGTCCATCGCCGGGGGCGCCGTTTACGGCGGCCTGGTCGCGGCCACCGCCGCCCATCACGGCTACCGCCTGATCGGTTGCGATCGCCGAGCGGCAGCCGTCTACGATCGGCTCGGCGTCGAGGTCGCCTGCCTCTGACTGCTGCGCCATAGACTGAGCGTTCGTGTCCCGCTTCGGCGAGCCCCAGCATCCCGATTTCCAGCGCCTGAACGCCTCGGTCGACTTCGATAAGCGGCCCAGGCGACGCTCGATGGCTGATCGGCAATCGAGGCCCCCGCTGGGATCGCGGACGTCAAAGGCCGTGCCGTTGCCGGCCGGGTTCTACGACCGACCGGTGCTGGAGGTCGCCGAGGATCTGATCGGGTGCGTCGTATCGTTCGCCCGCAACGGCGAAACGGCGGGCGGCGTGATCGTCGAGACCGAGGCCTACCACGACTCCGAGCCCGCCTGCCATGCGTACGTCGGGCTGACGCCCCGCACCAGGACGCTGTTCGGGCCGCCCGGGCGCGCCTATGTGTATCGCTCGTACGGCATCCATTCGCTGCTAAACGCCGTCTGCGAGCCCGAAGGGGTGGGCGCGGCCGTGCTGATCAGGGCGCTTGAGCCGGTGCAAGGCATCGAGACGATGCGCGCTCTCAGGGAGCCGTCGGCCGGGCGGGCGCTGCGCGACACCGATCTCTGCTCGGGCCCCGGCAAGCTGACCCAGGCGCTCGGCATAACGCAGGCCGAGAATGGCACCGACCTGAGCCGCGGGCCGGTCACGATCGGCCTGCGACCCGCGGACTGGACCGAGCGGGTCGTGGTGAGCACGCGCGTGGGCATCACGAAGGCCGTCGAGCTGCCGTGGCGGTTCTGCGTGGCCGGAAATTGCCATGTCTCGAGTCCTCGCCCCGCGGGCTGGCGCTGACCGATCCTTCGAGTGCAGGGCTCGTTCAGGCGCTGCCTCTTCAGCGCCGCCGCGCCCTTGCTTCCCTACGGGCTGGCGCTGACACCGCCCGTCGCTTCGGAGCTCGCTCCGCCACCGCCGGTTCCGCCACCGCCTGTCTTCGGCGCCGGCGCGCTTTCGGCCGGAGCCGGAGCTGGGGTCGGCGGGGCCGCGGGAACGGGGTTGGCCGGGGTCGGCGTGGCGGGATGTTCGCCGGCGGGCGCGTGTTCGCTCAGACCGGCCCGTTCGCCTGCGCCTTCCTGGGTGCCCGCGCCCGCGCCGCCGCCGGGATTCGGAGTCGAGCGCCGTTCGCCGGCCCGTTCTTCGCCCTGGGCGCCCGCCCCGGGCGATCCGGCCGAGGGAGCGGTTTCTTCGGAGCTGCTCGTGCTTGACGAAGACGAAACCTTGCCGGTCCTGCCGCTTGCGCGTTCCGCCGCCTTGGCGGCAGCTTCTTCGGCCCTGGCCTTGTCGAGATGCAGGGCCGAGATCATGAAGTCGTGCCAGATCAAAGCCGGGTAGGTGCCGCCGAGTACCGGGCCGCCGTTGAAGTCGGTCAGCATCGGCTTTGCGCCTTCGGGGTAGCCGACCCAGACCGCGACCGTGTACTTGTGGTTCCAGCCGACGAACCAGGCATCGACGTAGTTGGAGGTCGTGCCGGTCTTGCCGGCGGCGAATTCGCCGAGGGCGGCCGCCTTGGCGGTGCCGTACTGGAGCACGGTCTCGAGCATTTCGGTCTCGGTGGCGGCGATTTCGGGCGATAGCACGCGCTTGGCAGTCACTGCGTTGATGTCGCGATAGGAGCCGTCCGGCAGGGGCCTGCCGGGCGAGGCCACTTCCTGGATGCCGACCGGCGCCCCGGCTTCGGCCAGCGTGCCGCTGATGCGCTGCCCGCCGTGGGCGATCGTCTCGTAGGCGTGGGCCATGTCGAGCGGTGTTACGCCGACCTTCAGGCCGCCGATCGTCATCGCCGGGTTGGTCGAGATCGGTGTGGTGATGCCCATCCGGTGGGCGAGCTCGGCGATCCGATGGGTGCCGACACGCAGGCCTACTTCGGCGAAGATCGAGTTGTCCGAGTAGGCGGTCGCGGCCGTCAGGGTGTTCGAGCCGGTGTAGGCGCCTTCGTCGTTGTGGACCACGAACTTTTCTTTGCCGCTGCTGCCCGGGACGATGAATTCCTTCTGCTTGGAGGTCCAAACCGAGTAGGGCGAGATCCTGTCCGACAGGGCCGCCGCCAG
>DATJWI010000053.1:0-4635 GCA_035501375.1 Solirubrobacteraceae bacterium | reverse complement strand
GATGGGCCTGATCGTGCTCGCGCTGTGGCTGATCGTGCGCGCCTGCGAGACCGGCCGCTACGCCTGGCTCCTGGCGGGCGCGGCAGCGCTCGGGCTCGCCTTCGACGTCAAGCTCCTGGAGTCGCTCGTGGCCCTGCCGGGCCTCGCGCTGCTGGCCTTCTTCGGCATGCCCGGCACGCCGGCCCGTCGTCTCGTGCGCCTGGCGGGCGCGGGCGCCCTCTATGTGGCGATCGCCCTGGCGTGGCTGACCGCGACGCTGCTCGTCCCCGCCCACGAGCGCCCCTACGCGATCGGCTCGACCAACGGCAGCGCCTGGAACGCGGCCTTCGTGTTCAACGGCGCCGACCGCCTCGGCGGCAAATCGCCCGAACCGCAGCTGACCGTCTACAGGCCGGGCTACCACTATCCGGTCGCCACCCAACAGGAGCGCGACCACATCCCGATCGTGCCGCCCTCGGCCACGCGCCTGCTGGCCCGCATCGGCCCGCTTTCGGGCGAGCGCCTTGGCCTCGAGCTGATTATCGCCCTGCTGCTCGGCATTCCGGCCCTGATCGCAGGCGTCCTGGCCGACCGCGGCGCCGCCCGCGCGGCCGGAGGCGGCGGCGAGATCGCCCTCACTCGGCCCGGACCGGAGCCGGATCCGAACCCGCTCACGACGCCGGACGAGACCCCGCCCCTCGTCACCGACGCCGCGCCGCGCCTGCGCCGGGCCACGGCGGCCTGCCTGATCGTCTGGACGCTGACCGGGATCGTGCTGTTCAGCGAGATGATCAGACTGCATCCTCGCTATGTCGAGGGGTTCCTGCCGGCGGTCGCGGCGCTGCTCGGGATCGGCGTCGCCTGGGCCTGCTCGATCGGATCGGGACCGCGCGATCGTGCCGCGGCGCGAGAGGACGACGGGCGCCTGATCGCTTTGGCGATCGCGCTGATCGCGACGGTCGTCTATGTCGAGTTGCTCGAGTACGGCCGCACGGGCGTCTGGTGGGTCTCGCTGGCGACGGCCTTGGGGGCGTTCGCGCTCGCCGTCTACGCGCGCGCGCGGCCGGGGCGATCGGACGAGGGACAGCCACGCACGGACGACGATCGCCGGCCCGGCCCGCGCCGCGCGGCGCTGCTGACGGGCGCGACGATCGCGTTGACGCTGACGGCCGTCCTGATCCTGCCGTTGCGGGCCGACGTCGGGGCGATCGAAAACGACGTGACAGACGCCGGCTATGTGGGAGCGCTGCCGCACGAACAGCTAAGGGACGTCAGCTCTTACGTGCGCGCGCACAACGACGGCGCGCGCTACGAGCTGGCGGCCGCGTCGGCCACCGAGGTCGGGGCCCTGATCGTGGCCGACGGCGAACCGGTCGTGATCCTGACCACCTACGATGCGCGCGTCCTGACCACGATCCCCCGGCTGCAGCGCCTGGTCGCGGGCGGCGAGGTCCGTTACGCCTTCCTGAACACGTTCTGCGGCGCCGGCGCCGGCGCAGCTCGCTACTCCAACAACGCTGCCTGCTCGGCGCCCGTGCGCTGGATCAGGGCGCACGGAACCGACGTTTCGCGTGCGGCCGGCCTGAAGCGGGCCGGTCTGCTGTACCTGCTGCCCGGGGCCAAGCCGTGACCCGGCCCGGCTCCAATGCGCCCCGCCCCCACCCTCGCCGGGGCCGTGGTGGTGGTGGTGGTGGTGGTGGAAGGCACAGGGACGGCGGTCCCGGGAATCCGTCGAGCACGCTGCCCAAGCCCGACCTCCACGAGATCGCCGACGCCGCCAGGGCGGCTGGGCGGATCGCGTTCGATACCGAGTTCATGGGCGAGGGCCGCTACCGCACGCTCCTGTGCCTGATCCAGCTGGCGGTCCCCGGCCCGAGCGCCGATCAAGGCCAGCTGGCGCAGGGAGAGCGGATCGAGCTGATCGACCCGCTGGAGGAGAGCCTCGACGGCAGCCCCTTGGCGGACGTGCTCGCCGACCCTGCCATCCAGGTGGTCGTGCACGCCGGGCGCCAGGATGTCGCGCTCGTGCGCCGCCGCTTCCAGACGGACGTGTCGAACATCTTCGACACCCAGATCGCCGCCGGCTTCGCGGGGCTGCCGGCCCAAGCCTCCTACGAAACGCTGCTGGCGAGGCTGCTCGACGTGAGGGTCGCCAAGAGCGCGAGCTTCACCCGCTGGGACCTGAGGCCGCTCTCGCCCGAGCAGCTGGCCTACGCGCGCGAGGACGTCGTGCACCTGCTGGCTCTGGCTGGCGAGCTGGAACGGCGTCTGAGGTCGCTGGGACGCCTGACGTGGGCGCGCGAGGAGTGCGAGCCGGTGGCGCGCTCGACCGACGAACGCGACCTCGATCTGGTGTTCGCGAAGCTGCCGCGCGTCCGCGGCCTGAGCGCCCCAGCCCAGGGGATCGCGCGCGAGCTGCTCGACTGGCGCGAGCGTTTGGCGGCCGATCAGGACCGCCCCGTACAGAGCATCCTGTCCGATGCGGCTCTGATGGAGATCGCCAAGCGCAAACCGGACAGCACCGAGCGCCTGGCCCAGATCAGGGGTGTCAACCAGGACAGCCTGCGCCGCCGCGGCCAGGACCTGCTCGATGCCGTGGCACGCGGCGCGGAGCGCCCGCCCGAGGAGCTGCCTACCGCCGGCAGACCGCCGGCGATCGATGCCGCCGACCCGCCTTTGATCGCCCTCGCCGAGGCGCTGGTGCGCGCCCGCGCGAACGAGGCCGGCCTCGCCTACGAGCTGCTCGCCTCGCGCGCCGACCTGCAGGCGATCGCCATCTCCCGCCGCCAGAACGCCGACGAGCCCGATGTGCGCACCCTGCGCGGCTGGCGCCGCGAGCTCGTCGGCCGGGAGCTGCTCGAGCTGCTCGACGGGCGCATCTCGCTGTCGGTCGACCGCGATGGACCGGCGCCGGCACGGCTGCGGATCGTATAGACGACCGTCTCCACCCGCAGGGCGCTTCGGCTCATTTATTCGATCCGGTTGTAGACTTCGAACAACGGCAGGTACATCGAGATCACGATGAAGCCGACCATCGCGCCGATCACCATGATCATGACCGGCTCGAGGATCGAGGTGAGCGCCTTGACCGAGGCCTCGACCTGGTCTTCGTAGAACTCGGCGACCTTGTCGAGCATCGTGTCCAGGGCGCCGGTTTCCTCGCCGACGCCGACCATGTGGGTGACCATCGTCGGGAAGATCGGCGCCTGGGCGAGCGGCGCGGCGATCGTGCCGCCGCGCTTGACGGAGGCGATCACGCCGTCCATGGCTTTTTCGACGACGACGTTGCCCGCCGTGCGCCCCGTTATCTCGAGGGCCTGCAGCAGCGGCACGCCCGCGCTCGTGAGCGACGCCAGGGTTCGCGACCAGCGGGCGACCGCGACCTGCTGGACGATCGTGCCGATCTTCATGGGGATCCTGAGCCTGAACTGGTCCCACTGAGGGCGGCCCCACGAAGACTTCTTCCACCTGGTGAACGCGACGGTGAGGATCGCGGTGACGGCGATCATCGCCCACCAGTAGCCGGTGACGACGTTCGAGGCGAACACCGAGACCTTCGTGATCGCCGGCAGTTCGCCGCCGAATTCCTTGAAGACTCCCTCGAACACGGGGATCAGGAAGGCGCACAGCGCGAGCATGATCCCGACCGCGACGATGATCACGAGCGTGGGATAGACCATCGCCGATTTGACCTGTTTGCGCAGCGAGGCGTCGTCCTCGAGCTGGTCGGCGACGCGCAGCAGCGAGCTCTCGAGCACGCCGCCCATCTCACCGGCCTGGGTCATCGCGACGAACAGCGGGTCGAAGATCTTCGGATGCCTGGCCAGGGCGTCGCTCAGCGACAGACCCGCCTCGACGTCCTTGCGCACCGCGACGATCGTTTCCTTCAAGAGCCTGGACTCGGTCTGCTCCTCCAGGACGTACAGCGCCCGCAGGATGCTCATGCCCGAGGAGATCATCGTCGCCAGCTGCCTGGCGAAGACCGCCAGTTCGTCGGCCTTGACGCTTTCCATGAAGCGCAGGTTGATCTCGGTCGAGGAGTGCTTGTCGGCGATGTCAAGGACGATCAGCCCGCGCGCGCGTAGCTGGTCGGAGACGGCCTGCTTGGAGTCGGCCTCGACCTCGCCCTTGGCTTTGACGCCGGCCAGGTCCATCGCCTTGAAGACATAGGTGCTCATCGGGCCTGCCTACGCCGCCGCCAGCGAGGTCGCGCCCATCAGCCGCCTGAGCTCGTCGGGCGTCGAGGATCTGGCTTCGGCGAGCTTCTGGGTGATCTTGCCGGCTCGCACGAGCGAGGCCAGGGAGGCGTCCATCGTCTGCATGCCCTGCGAGGAGCTGGTCTGCAGAACCGAGTAGATCTGGTGGGTCTTGCCCTCACGGATCAGGTTGCGTACGGCCGGGTTGGGGACCAGTACCTCGGTCGCGACGACACGGCTGGAACCGTCGGATGTCGGCAACAGCTGCTGGGTCATGATCCCCTGCAGCGCGACCGACAGCTGCACCCTGACCTGGCCCTGCTGATGGGCCGGGAACACGTCGATCACGCGATCGATCGTCTGAGCGGTGTCCTGGGTGTGCAGCGTCGCGAACACCAGGTGCCCGGTCTCGGCCGCGGTCAGCGCGGTGGAGATCGTCTCGAGGTCGCGCATTTCGCCG